>NZ_JBFARO010000003.1:0-264610 GCF_040677125.1 Actinomadura sp. NPDC049382 | reverse complement strand
AGCTGCGCCAGGCGATCTCCACGCTGGCGCGGTTGGTGATGCTCTCCAGTGCAGCGGACCGGCTCCGGCGCGGGCGGCCGCCGCACCGCGTGCCCGAGGCCCCGGGCGGGCTCCCGCGCGACGGGGACGCGGCCCGGGTCGATGGCCTGGGTGATCTCCTCGCTGCACGCGACGGCGACGATCTTGTCCTGCAGCGTCGCGCAGTCCCGCACGACGGGGCGGACGAGCCGCGCGGCGTCGTCGCCGAACGCGGCGTAGGCGTCCGCGAGCAGCCCGGCGGCGGCGGACAGGTCGCCCTGCCGCGCTGCGGCGTCGCCGGGCCGGACCTCGCGCGGCCCCTCGTGCAGCGGCGGCCCCTCCAGGCCGCGTTCGCGGAACGCCACGGCCGGCTCGGTCCGCCCGTCGCCGCCGGTGAGCGGCGCCTCGCAGGTGGAGAACGCGGCGCGCCAGCCGTCGAGGGGCCGCCCGTCCGCGTCGGTGAGCAGCGGCTTCAGGATGCGGCGCGACGCCCACAGCAGCGCCAGCGCGCGGCTGGCCGCGACCGGGCTGCGGATCTCGTCCGGGGGCAGGATCATCGTCACCGGGCGGGCCGGGTTCTCCAGGACGGCCGCGATGAGCGAGTCGAGCCCCGGCGCCCGCCGGGCCCGCCGTTCGAGGTCCTCGGTCGCGACGGCGTTGCCGACCAGGTGGGTGAAGCTCATCGGCTGGAGCGGGGTCCCGCGGCCGACCTGCCCCGGCAGGCGGCTGAAGATGCCGCGCGGATCGGAGGCCGCGACGAGCATCGCGATCTCGGCGGTCAGCGTGCTGCCGAGGCCGATGAGCGCGCGCGCCACCAGGTGCAGGCGGTCGGCGCCCGCTCCTCTGGCCGCACTGGACGCCGCGTTGCCCGGACTCATCGCCCGTGGGTCGACACTGCGCAGGATGAGCGCCGCCATCCCGTCCGGGTAGGTGAGGTAGACGGCGCTGGACGGCGCCTCCGCCGCCGCCGTCCGGCCCCGCGCCGACACGCCCGCGTGCTTCTTCAACCGGTTGTTCCAGCTCTCGAACTGGGTCCGCGACTCGAACGACCAGGCGATGCCGGTGAGGTCGTAGTCGGGGTCCCAGCGGAACTCGATCTGGTGGATGGGCGTCTCGGTCATCTCAGATCCCCACGTCCTGGGCCTCGGCGGAGGCCAGCAGCCCGGTCATCGCCATCAGCGCCACGAGCGGGCGCAGCACGCGCAGCGGCCGGACGCCGCGCTCGATCGCGTCCGTCCCCGTCGCCGAGACGACGTGCAGGGTGGCCCGCTCGCACTCCTGGTAGGGCCGCGTCCACGCCCCGGCGTCCCGCTGGTGCAGGTAGCCGAACACGTCGGCGCTCTCCTCCAGCACCTCGGCGGCGTCCAGGGCCGGGGCGTCGCGGCTCAGCCAGTGCGCCACCGGGTCGTCGAACTTGTACAGGTCGGCCTTGTTCAGCACGATCGCGGCGCTCACCTTCGACAGCCGCCCGGTGGACCGCAGCAGGCTCAGAACCGTGTTGAACGCCGGGTCGCCGAGGCTGCCCGGGGTGAAGCGCTTCGGGTCCGCCACGAAGATCAGCCCGTCGGCGATGTCGAGGAACCGCTTGGCGTCGCCGACGTTGCTCAGCTCGCCGCCCGCGACGTCGAACAGCGCCATCGCGCGCGGCCGGCCGGCGCCCGACAGCACGAACGCGTCGGCGAACGCGACCTCGCCCTCGCGGGTCGGCGCCAGCCAGGCCGACTCGCTGAACAGCGGATGCACCATGTCGCGCAGGAACGCCTGGTGCCGGTCGAGGTCGACGGGCTGGGCGGTGAGGCCGTAGGCGCCGAGCGCGCCGCGCTCGATCTCCGCGACCATCGCGGCGGCCAGGTGCGTCTTGCCCGACGTGGTGCCGCCGATGAAGCCGTAGACGGCCGGGGACCCGTACTGCCCGTAGCCGGCGGGCAGGTAGTGCACGCCGGTCGTGCCGCCGGGGTTGGGGCAGCGCACCGCCGCCGTGCGCACCAGCCGCGCCCGCTGCTCGGCGTTGGTGCCGCGCGGGACGGCCAGCTCCACGTACTGGGCGAGGTTCTGGTCGAAGGTGTAGAGGGGCAGCTCCCCCCAGTCGAGCCGGCCAAGGCAGATCGGGCAGGAGACCTGCTCGCGCCCGCGCGCCGTGGACCGTGCGGCCTTGGGCTGCTCGGCTTTGGGCTGCCGGGGCTTGGACTGCTCGGCGTTGGGCGGGGCCGCCGTGCGCCGCTCGGGCTGGGGCGGCTCGGGCCGCGGGGCGCCCGGCGCCGCGGGCGCGGGTGCGGGCACGGGACGGATCTCCATCGGCTCGGCCACGAGTTCCTCCGCCGTGTCCAGCAGGTGGGTGACGCGCCCGCTCATCGTGTCCAGCTCGGTCAGGCCGCTGGTGGCGCGCAGCTCGCGCAGGGCGTCCGTCCCGCCCCGCGTGTACCGGCGGGCGAGCGCGAGCGCCGCCGGCAGCGTGCCGCGGCAGGGCGGCGGGTCGGTCCCGTCCCGCCGGAACCGCAGGAACAGGCCCGGCGGCGGGTCGGCGCGGGGGTCCCGCGCCGCGAACGTCTCGAACCCCGGCGCCCATTCGGGCCAGTCGCCCAGCCCGGAGCCGAGCACCGTGCAGATGTCGGCGACCGCCCACAGCAGCGGCATGGTGTCGGGACCGACGGCCGCCTCGACCGTGCGGGGGCCGTCCAGGACATGCGACAGCAGGACGGCGAGCGGCCGCTCCAGGGCGCGGGCCCGCGCCTCGTCGGTGAGGCCCGACCGGTGCGCCATCAGCGCGTTCGGGTTGACCATCGGCGCCCGGCCGGGCAGGTCGGCGGCCGCCCACGTCCAGTCCCGCAGTTCGAGCGCGAGCCGCGGGGTGAGCACCCCGGCCGCGCCGGACAGCAGGTGCGCGGTGGCGCTGCGGACGGGACCGGGCTGGCTGCGCCTGATCAGCACCGCCTCGTCGCCGAGCACGGCGTAGCAGAGGCCGGACTCCGGCCTGCCGCCCTCACCGCACCGCAGCCACGGCCCGACGCGGGCGTGCAGGCGGCGCAGCTCGCCGGCGGGCGAGGCGTCCAGGGAACTGGCGACCGGGAGCAGGCCCGGTTCGGCGCTCGTGCCGAACCGGCTGTTACGGCCCCAGCGGAACAGCGTCTGGTGCAGCAGCGACGTGGCCATCGGTCACCGCCCCAGCATCAGGTAGCCGGCGACGACGACCAGCGCCGCGATCCCCGCCCACAGCACCCACGAACCCGCCGACCCCCGCAGGGGCGCCTGCGCCTCGGGACGGGCCGGGGCCGGGGCCCGGGGTTCGGGCGCCGGTTCCGGCGCGGGCGCCGTATGCGGATGCTTGCGCTGCCGCTGCGCGAAGAACTGCTCCCGCCCCCGCAGGAACGCCGGGTCGGGGGGCAGCGGGCGCGGCGGCGGGTCCGCCTCGCCGAGCCGGTGCAGCAGCGCCTGCGCGGACGGCCGCCGGTCCGGGTCGCCGAACACCCCGGCCAGCAGCTCGGCCAGCTCCGGCCGGTCGGCGAGCTTGTCCCGGTCGTCGAGGTCCTCGCCGGTCAGCACGTGGAAGATGAGCCGCCCGGCCGCCCACACGTCGTCGTTCGGACCGACCGTGCCGCGCTCCCAGCCGTCCGCGACCCGCGGCCGCTGCTCGGGCGCCTGCCACGGCGGCGTGCCCGCGACGGTGCGCGGCGCCCCGATCGGCGCGGCGTGCGAGAAGTCGGTGAGCTGCACCTCGTCGCCGTCCCAGCGGACGGTGTCCGGGCCGATCGCGCGGTGCGCGATGCCGGCCGCGTTCAGCAGCCGCACCGCGCGCAGCAGCCCCACCTGGAAGCGGCGCCGCTGGTCGGTCGGCAGCGTGCCCGCGTACACCGCGACCTCGACGCCGCGCAGCGGCTCCAGCAGCGCGAACGGCTCGGCCGCGTCGGCGTCGTAGCCGATCAGCCTCGTCACCGCGTTCGGGTACGGGGCACCGTCGCAGAGCCGGGCGAGCCGCAGCCCGGCGAGGATCTCGCCGTCCAGCAGCCGGTACCCGGCGGCGCGCCCGCCGGGCCCGCGGTCGACGGGCCGGACGCAGCGGACCGTGCGGGTCCGGTCGTCCAGTTCCAGCTGGAGCCGGACGGCCTCCAGCGGCGGGCGCAGCGGCGGCTCCGACCCGCGCACCTCGACGGCCTTCGCCTCGACGTCCCCGCCGTGCACGTCCCGGTAGCGCAGCCTGACGTTCACGCCGTCCTCCCGTCCCGGCCCGCCTCGACCGATCCGCCGTCGTCCTCCTCGGACCACGTCCACTCCACGACCCCCGCGTGCAGCGGGACGAGCCGGAGCACGCCGCAGTGCGCCGCCGACGGGACGGCCACGGTCCCGGCCGGCAGCGCCCCGGCGCCGCCCGCCGACCGCGGCGCGAACCGGACCGCGCGCGGCTCCGGCGCGGTGTCCAGCAGCGCCAGGTCCTCCGGCGCGCACAGCTGCCACATCTCCCCCGCCGGGTCGTGGCCGGCCTGCTCGGCGGCGAACGCGAGGTCCTCGGCGTCGATGAGCGGCACCGGGCGGGCGTCGGTGACGAACGGCGCCGCCTCCGGGGCGTGGCCCCGCTCGACGGCGTGCTCCCAGCCGTCGAGGAGCCGCCGCGCGGCCTCGCGCACGTGCGGGCCGGCCTGCTCGCCGCGCTCCCCGTGCGGCGCGCCGCGCACCGCCTCGGCGACCAGGTCGCCGAGCCAGCACTGGACGGCCTCCGGGTAGCGCAGCGGGGACCGGGCCGGGCGGCCGTGGTCGTCGGCGTCCAGCTTCGCGGCGCGCTCCACCAGTTCCTCGCGGACGCCGGCGAGCGCCTGCCGCAGCGCGTTCAGTTCGTCGACGACGTCCAGCCGCCGGTTCAGCCGGGCCCAGTCGGTGACCGCGCCGCCGAGCAGGTGCCGCATGTCCTGCAGCGCCGCCTCGGCGCGGTCGAGGCCCGTCTCGTCGCCCCAGCGGATCGCCCGGGACCGCCACGACTGCGCGATGACGGCGAGAGCGCCCGCGACGGCGACGGCCACCGCCGCCGCCCACGCGGCGGGCGGCAGCCCGGTGTCGCCCGCCACGCCGCCGCCGATCGCCCCGGCGAGGGCGCCGAACGCGTTCAGCCCGAGCGCGCGGGAGTGGTCGGCGAGCCGCCCGCCGGGGCCGCGCAGCACCGTCAGCGCGACCAGCGCCGTCCACAGCAGCGCCATCACCAGGCCGCCCGCGACGCCGAGCGGCGACAGCCCGGCGAGCGCGGCGGCGACCGCGCCGGCCGCCGGCAGCCACGGCTGCGGCGGCGCCATCGGCGCCGGGGCGCGCAGCCCGTCGAGCAGGTCGCCGGGGCACGCGGTGCGCAGCCGCCGGGCATGGCCGCCGCGCCCGTCCAGCGCCGCCGCCGAGGCGCGCAGGTCCTGGTCGAGCCGCGGCAGCGACGCGCCCCGGTGCAGGCCGTCGGCGAGCCAGGCGTGCAGCCCGTCCCGGTAGGGCCGGGGCTCGAACGGCTCCGGCGGCGGCGGTTCGACGCCGCGGGCGGCGACCGCGGCCCGCCGGTCGTCGGTGAGCCGGTCGCCGTCCGGGACGGCGCCGAACAGGTCGGCGAGCCGGTCCCGCAGCGCGCCGAGCCGGTCCCCGGCGTCCCGGACCGCCGCGTCGGCGGGCAGCTCCCGCAGCAGCGCGCCGGCGCCGGGCAGCTCGACCGCGGCCTCCCGCGCCTCGGCCAGGGCGCCGTCGGCCTCGTCGAACGCGCGCCGCAGGGCGCTGCCTGCGGTGAACCGCACCGGCACCCTGCTCCGCGTCTGCTCGTCCGCGCGCTCGGGTGGCGCCGGGGACGCCGGGTCCAGCGCGCGGCGGATCGCCGCGCGCAGCGCGAGCAGGAAGTCCTCATGCCCGGTGCCGCCGTGCCCGGCCAGGTGCAGGCCGGGCACGGCCGCGCCGAACGGCACCTCGCCGAGCACCCGGTGGGTGCGCTCGAACAGGGCGGGCAGCCGCAGCAGCTCGGCCAGCCGGGCGAGCCCGTCGCCGTCCCGGCCGTCGCGGCGGCGGGCGCGGGCGGCGGCCCGCAGCGGCCAGTCGACCCCGGTCTCCTCGATCACCCACAGCGCGCGGCGCTGGATGTTACTTGGCAGCCGCAGCACCGCCGGGTCGGCGCCGGGGGCGGCGGGCGCGGCGGGCGGGCGCCCCGCGACCAGGCACAGCAGCCGCGACACCTGCCGGGAGGCGTCCAGCGCCTCGAAGGCCGCCCGGTGCCGGACGACCGCCGCCGCGGTGTCCACGACCAGCAGGAGCTCCAGGTCCTGCGAGGTGTGCAGCAGCTCCGCCACCAGGTCCGCGGCCTCGGCGGCGTCGCGGTCCCGCAGGTCGAGGTGGGCGACGCGGGCGGCGCCGGCGCTCATCGCTCCCACTCCGGCCTGGTCGGCTCCGGCCCTCCGGCGGGCCCGTCGGGGTCGCGCAGGGCGGGTCTCTCCAGCGCCCGCAGGTTCGCCCGGACGGCCGACACCTCGGTGAACTCGGTGTCGAGCGCGGCCGGGTAGGTGCGCACCCAGAAGTCGCGCAGCTGCAGCGCGCGGGCCCGGCTGGAGGAGTGCAGCTCGCCAATCATGCCGTCGATCCGGCGGACCTGCGCGTCCGCCATATCGCGCAGCACCAGGTACAGCTCGCCCGGCGGCTTCGGCATGCTGCCGACCCCGTAGGGCGCCTCCCGCATCAGCTGCGCGCAGAAGTCGCGGCGGATGCCGGCGTTGTCGGCGAACGTCCACAGCTCGTACGCCTGGAGCAGGCTGCCCCACGACGAGGCGTGCTCCAGCGGCTTCAGCTCCAGCGTCATCGACACCCCGCCGGACAGCCGCACCGACACGCTGATCGGGGACGCCGGGTCGCCGTCCACGGTCACCTTGTCGTTCCACATGGCGCACAGCAGCCGGTGCAGGATCTGCACCCGGTGCTCCTCGTGGGTGGCGAGGTAGCCGAAGTCGTAGCCGAGCCGCTGCCGCCACTTCAGGTAGTCCTGCCGCTGCGGCCGGTCCATGGCGTCGGCCCAGGTCCGCAGGACGTCCCGGACCTCGCGGACGTCGGTGATGCCCATCGACGACCGGAACAGCACCACGGTGATCGACTCGGCCGTGGTGTGGGTGAAGTCGTAGACGAGGTCGGGTCCGGCGGGCAGGTTCACCGCCTCCCGCAGGTACGCCTCGATCGCCGGGTCGTCGGCCCCGGCCGGGTAGGACACCAGCACCTTCAGCCGGCCGGTGCCCTGCGGGCTGAAGTTCGCCGGCACCAGCCCGGCGAGCTTGCCGCGGAACTCCTCCAGCTCCGCCTCGCTCAGCTCCCCGGGCGCCTGCCCGGCGGCCTGCGCGAGCAGGTCGTGCAGCGTCGGCAGCAGCGGGGCGCGGCCCTGCCCGGCCATCCGGAAGTAGGTCTTCACCTCGGCCTTCACCCGCTCGCGCAGCTGCGCGACGGCCGCCTCGGGGTTGCTGTCCCACGCCGTCCGGTACGCCTCCCGCCAGCCGTCCCCGCCGATCAGCAGGGCGAGCAGCTCCGCCCCGGACGCGCTCGGCCGCAGCTGCCCCTTGCCGACCAGGTCGTCGGTCATCCGCCGGACGACCCGCGTGTAGAACTGCTCCAGCTCGCCGCCGGGCGGCAGCAGGTACGACACCCCGACGCGGGACTTCGACAGGTCCGCGGCCCGGTCCCGGAACCGGTCGCGGTCCTGCGCGGCCTGCTCGCCGAGCGCGCGGGTCAGGCCGCGCAGCACCGCCTCGACCTGGTCGAGCGGCTTGCGCCAGCGCGGCGCGAGCTGCGACCAGGGCTCCGTCCACTGCACGTGGGTGCGCCAGCGGTACCAGCGGTCCTGGTCCTCGCGCGCCTCGACCGGGTCCGGGTCGGTCCACTTGACCTTCACCATGCCGAGCGAGCGGTCCCGCAGCGTCGGCAGCGGCGGCGGGTTCGGGCCGAGGCCCTCCGGCGCGGGCGGCTCCACCCGGCGGCGCTGCAGCAGCCCGACGGCGCCGCCGCGCTCCACCTCGTCGGCGGCGTCCGGGTTGCCGAACAGCGCCCGGGTCAGCCGGAACGGGTCGGTCGCGGCCAGCATCCGCGGGACGGCGTCGCGCGGGTCGAAGCCGCTGACCCGGTCCGGGATCTCCCGGTCGAGCCGGGTCCGCAGCCGGGCCAGCGCCGCCCGCATCGCCTCCGCCCGGTCGTTCAGCGCCGCGGTGACCTCCTTCGCGCCGGTGACGGGCTCCGGCTCGGCGTGGTCCTGCGCGGGCCGGGTGAAGATCTCGGAGATGTTCGCGACCGCGAGGAACTCCTGGATCAGCGACCGGTTGGACTCCTGGCCGGACGGGGCGCCGCGCAGGTCGTCCACCCCGGCGCGCAGCAGCCGCCCGGCGACGAGGTCGGCGAGCTCGTCCACCGGGACGGTCAGCGACGCGACCAGCGCGGTCGACACCCCGCGCCCGCCGATGCCGTTCTCGGCGGGGATCTGCCGGTCGACGCTGGCGTTGATGAAGCTGTCGGCGAAGGACTGGTGCTGCTCCCCGTCCTTGCTGGCGCGCTGGTCCAGCTCGGTGCCGATCAGCGACAGCATCAGCGAGACCACCGACCGGCGCAGGTCGCCCGGCTCGGCGCCCACCGGGCGGCAGAACAGGAACCCGGTCTGCGCGGTGCCGGGCCGCAGCGCGATCCGGCCGTCCACCGGGTAGTGGACGGCGACCTCGTCGGGGTCGACGGGCGCGTGCGAGGTGTGCCCGCGCAGGTCGCGCCGGGCGCCGCCGCCGTTCTGCCGGTCGACGAGCCGGAACAGGTCGAGCAGCGCCCGGCCCGCGTTGAGCTGCGCGGGGCGGCCGCCGCCGAGGCCGTCCACGAACGCCGACGGCATCAGCACCAGCGGGTAGATCTTGGGCCGCAGGTCGGTGCGCTCGAACAGCTCGCCGATCAGGTGCAGGTAGTCGTAGAAGATGCCGGCGCCGGTGCCGCCCGCCACGGAGAACGCGACGAACACGTCCACCGCGTTCTTGTTGCTCGACCTGCCGCCGATCTTGTAGAGGTCGGTGGCGGCCTGCGGCCCGGACAGCCGGCCGACGGCGTTGTTCAGGTCGGCGGTGGCGTGCGCGATGCCGCTGCGGAACGTCTCGAACAGCGCGGCCCGGCCGATCGTCGGCAGCTGGCCGGCGCCGCGCTGCAGCGGCGTCACCCGCGGCTCCCCGACGTCGGGCGGCAGCCACGCGGCGACCTCGCGCTCGGCGGTCAGCCGCAGGTTGCGAGCCACCTCCGGGTACGTGTCGACCCGCGGCACGAGGCCCCGGACGTAGTGCGCGGTGCGCTGCACCGCCGGGACGTGCTGCGGGCCGGGCACGACGCTGGCCGGCAGCCGGTCGAGGTCGGCCTGGTTGACGTCGGCGTACACGAACTGGGTGCAGTCGGGCAGCTGGTAGGGCAGCGCGTCCTCGCGGACCCGCTGGAACGCGGTGCCGTCGGGGCCGCAGAACTCCTCGCGGAGCCGGCGCTCCAGCTCCGCCCCGATCAGGCAGCCGGTTCCGCCGAGTCCCACGAAAAGAACTGACTGGTAGAGCTTCATGGGGGGGCTTCCTTGTCATCGGCGGGCTAGAGCCAGGGGTCGTCCTCGTAGGCCGGTTTCGCGGTCGTGGCGGGCTCGGTCCGTGCCTCGCCGGAGGTGTCGCCGCCCCGGTCCGGGACGGTGTGGTCGGACGCGGTGCGGTCGGACGCGGTTCGGTCGGACGCGATACGGTCGGCGGCGGTGCGGCCGGGGGCGTCCCGCCGGGTGCCGGTGCGGCGCGCGGCGCCGCGGCCGGGCCGTGCGCGGCGCGGCCGGTCGTCGCTGAAGGCGAGCGTCAGGCCGGTCTCCTCCAGCGGCTCCCCGTCGCCGCCGACGGCGATCTCGTAGCGCGGGCCGTCCGGCAGCTGGACGACGACCTTGCCGGGCGCGCCGCGGCGGGCCCGGACGGGCCGGTCGCCCGCCCTGGGGTAGTCGAGGCCCGGCTCGCCCGCCGTGCCGTCGTGCACGACGAAGCGGAACTCCTGCGCCCACTTCGACGGGGCCTTGAGGCGGGCCAGCTCCTCGCCGTCCTGCCGGAGCGACGCGCGCAGCCACCGGACGTCCACCCCGGCCTTCCAGGCGCGGCGGCGCAGGTGGAGCAGCAGCGCCAGGGCGAGGAGGAGCAGCACCGCGCCCGCGATCGCGTACCGGTGGCGCTCCAGCCAGCCGGGCGGGTCCTCGACGGTGACGGTGAGCTGCCCGTTCGCGTACACCTTCGACAGGTCGGCCGCGTCGACGACCTTGACGGTCATCGAGGTGCCGCCGAGCGCCGCGTCCTCCGGGAACCGGACGGTGAACGGGCGGGTGCTGGTGCCGGTCCCGATCGCCAGGTCGGTACCGCCGCCGAGCGTCGCGCCGCCGGCCTGCCCGGCCCCGTCCATGATGATCCGGCCGCGGACCGGGGCGCCCGCGTTCTCCATCGTGACCTTGCCGCGCACCTCGGCGCCGGGGTGCACGACCGGGTCGGACGAGAACTCGACGCGGCCCTGCAGCACGGGGGCCTGCGCGCTGACCGCCACGGTCACCGGCAGCCTGTCGGCGTGGACGCCGTACCCGCTGACCACCCCGGTGAAGGTGAGGTCGCCGGGCTGGCTCGGCGCGGTGAGCGTGCCCGCGTACCGGCCGTCGCCGGCCCGGTCGTCGGGGGCCTTGCCGTCGTCGCGGATGACGATGCTCTGCGGCGCGCCGAGCGACGGCCCGGTGGCCTGCACGGTGAAGTTCAGCCCGCTGAGCGCCTTGGCGTCGGTGACCGCGCCCTGCCGGGTGACGAGCGAGAGCCGCACGGTGAGCGGCTGCCCGGTCCGCGCGCTGGGCGGCTCGACCACGAGCGAGGCGCTGACCGCGCCCTGCCAGATGGCGGTGGCGCTGACCAGCTGCTTCGCGAGCCTGTCGGGCGCGGTGAGGCGGATCGTCCAGGTGCCGTTGCGCGGGTTGACGATGTGCAGCGTCTCGACGCCCGCGTTCTCCCCGGCCCGCTTGAACTCCGACTGCCCGGACCTGCCGTTGGGCACGACGGCGGCGCCGCCCGGCTGGACGTAGTCCACCCGGACGCGCGGGTCCCCCTTGGCGACGGTGATGTTGCCGTCCGTCGCGATGATGGGGATGTCGATCTTCAGTTCCCGGGTCTGGCCGGGGCCGAGGGTCGTCTCGTCGCTGCGGCTGACCCCGGCGCAGCCCGCCGCGGCGAACGCGTCGGTGAGCGAGCGCACCACGTCCCCGGAGTCGCGGACGACGCGGGCCTTCGGCCGGGACGCGGTCCGCCCGTCGCACGCGCCCTGGTACCCGCCGGCGGCGAACCGGTCGAGCGCCGCGCGGTCGATGCCGTCGCCGAAGCCGAGCGGCCATACCTGGACCCGCCCGGCGGCGGCGAGCGCCAGCTGGGTTTCGACCTGCTTTTGCGCCTCCCTGTTGCGGTCGTTTTCGATGCGTCCGTAATGGGGGCTGCGGTGCACGTCGAGGCGGCCGTCGGTGAGCAGGAAGACGACCTTCAGCGCCCCCTCCGGGCCGCCTCCGTTCAGCGCACTGAGCCCTTTGGCCAGCGCGGCGGCATGATCGGTGTCGTTTCCCTCACCGTCGGCGCGCCGATGGATCTTGCGAATGCACGCGCCGAGCGCGTCCTTCTTCACGGAACTGTCCAGAACGGTCGGCGGGCACGCCTCGGTGATCGCGTTCTGTCCCGGTTCGTTCTGGCTGCCGAACCCGTAGACCGACACGCGGCTGCGGGGGTTCAGCCCGCTGAGCGCGATCGAGGTGGCGGCCTCGATCTCCTCGCGGACGTCGGCGTCGGACAGGCTCCCCGACTCGTCCACCAGGATGGACACGTCCATCAGGGTCGGCTCGGGGGCGGCGGCCGGCCCGGCCGTGCCCACCGCGGCGGCGGGCACGGCCAGCGGCCCCAACTGGACGGCGGTGACCACCGCCGCCATGGTGATTCGCACCGGGCACGCGTAGGCACGCCCCGTCATTCGCATCATTCTCCAGAGCCCCTGCAATGGTGGATCGTCCCCCGTACGCCCCGAACTTTCCCGATGATGGCCGGGCCGCATCTCGCGACTCGACGCTAGTTATCCGACTGTTACGGATTAACGATCTTCCAGATGAAGGAAGATCAAAAGTTGCCTATTGTCCTAATTTTTCCGTTTGCGAGGGAGATTGCCCCGCTTGAATGATTGGCTTATCGGTCTAAATCGGACACCGAATTAGAATCGGTTATCAGAATGACCGCGCCACTGGCCGGATTCGGACGCCATTCTCGGCGGGTCACCGTCCAACGCCGTGCCGTCGAGGACCGTGCCGCCCTGGGACACGCCGCCCTGGGACACGCCGTCCTGGGACGCGCCGCCCTGGGACGCGCCGTCCAGGGCGGCGTCGTCCAGCGCGGCGTCGTCGATGACGGGAAGGGCCGAGAGCTCGCGCAGGAACGCGTCCAGCAGCCGCTCCTGCGCCCCCGTCTCGGCCTTCCTCGCCTGCTCGCGGATCAGCCGCAGCCCCTCCAGCAGATGGCTCTGCGCCGTCGCGAACCGCCGGGCCCGCCGCTCCAGCTGCCCGAGATCCAGGTGCGCCTCCGCCGACGACGGGACGTGCTCCAGCAGGAAGAGCAGCGTCTGCCGCGCCTCCTGCACCGCCCCGAGCGCGACGTGGCACCGGCCGAGCCGCAGCAGCGCCGACGGGCTGGGCGGCGAGACCGGGTCGTCCCGGACGCCGAGCAGCTCCTCCAGGTCGATGCGCGCGCGCTCGAACTCGCCGAGCCGCATCAGCGCCTCCGCCCGGACGTCCAGCAGCGCGGCCCAGCCCTCGCGGTCGTCGGTCGCCACGCCGGCCAGCAGCCGCACCGCCTCCTGCGGCAGGCCCCGCTCCAGCGCGGCCCACGCCCGCGCGACCCCCTCCGGCGGTGCGGCCGCCGCCTCGGCGGCGCTGTCCGGCGCCCCCGCGGTGCCGGACGGCGCCCGGTCCGGGCCGCCGGAGCGGTCCGAGACGTACAGCCAGGCGTCCATCGCGAAGCCCTTGCCGGGCAGCGAGCTGCGCACCCGCCAGAAGTCCTCGGCGCGCAGCGACCGGAACCCGTTGCGGATCACGTCCTGGAACAGGTGGTCCGACACGATCACCGCGAGCTGCGCGGCCGGGTGGTCGTCCAGCGCCTCCTTCACCGGCGGGCTGTCCAGCAGCCGGAAGCAGTCGATCACCGCCGCGCCGTTGAACCCGGCCGGGCCCGGCGTCACCAGCCCGCTGGTCAGCGCGAGCCGCAGCCGGATCCGCGCGTCCTCGGCCAGCAGCCGGTTCTCCTGCCGCAGCGCGACCTCCAGCTCCGCCACCAGCGCCGGGATGGCGGCGGTCTCGTCGATGTCGCTCGGCGGCAGGATCAGCACGCCGTCCCCGCTGCTCTGCACGATCTGCTCCGGCAGCCCCGCCTCCCGGCACGCCGCCATCGCCACCGTCACCAGCGCCTGCTGGGCCCGGATCTGCTCGGGTACGAGCCGGCCGCTCCACCCCTTGATGTCGAGCGCCGCGCACAGCGAACGCCGCGACCGTGCCCCCATGCGTCCCCCTTCCGTCCGTGACCGCAGTGTCGCGGCCCGGCGGACGGAGGAACCCGCACCAGTGCGGGAAAGGCGAGATCGCCTCAGATGCCGCGGCGGCGCATCACTCGCACAACTCGGACGGCGCCTTCATCTCGGCGAGCCGGGCCAGCTCGTGCACGTCCAGCAGCACCACCCGGCCCCGCGCGCAGACCACGAGGTCGCGCAGCGCGGGCCCCTTGAGGGCCTTCTGCACCGTGCCCTCCTGCGCGCCGATCAGCATCGCGAGCTGCTTCTGCCGCAGCCGGACGACGAGCCGGCCGTCCTCGCGCTCGGGCGCGCGCCATGCCTGGTACAGCAGCGCCCGCGCCAGCCGCACCTCGACCTCGTACCCGGCCGCGTCGGCGCGGTAGGTGTTGGCCTGGGCGAGCCGGTCGCCGGTCATCAGGTTCAGCGCGATCAGCGCCTCCGGGTGCCGGTGCAGGCACGCCATGAACGGCTGCGCCGGGATCACCGACAGGATCGACCGGTCGAGCGTGGTGACCGTCGCGGTGCGGACGCCGTCGCCGAGCACCGCCATCTCGCCGACCAGGTCGCCGCGGTGCCTGATGCCGAGCAGCGACACGCTGCCGTTCTCCACCCCGCGCGCGACCGCCACCCGGCCGTCGAGGAGCAGGTGCACCTCCGTGCCCGGTTCGCCCTGCCGCATCAGGGGCCGGTCGCGCTGGACGGTCCGGGGCATGCCGAGCCGCAGGACCGCGTTGCGGGCCGGCGGGGTCAGCCGGCCGAGGAACGAGAGATGATGCCAACCGGAGCTCGTCATCGACGTCTCCTCAGCGCACGTGCGTGTCGCCGCTCCGGCCCCGCGGAGCCGGGCCGCCCGGACGGGCATTCAGTATGGCAGCCTCTTCACCGGCCGATCCGGTCATGAGACACATATCTACGGTGCCTCCCGTGTCCGGGCGAGCGCGGCGGCGAGCAGCGCCCGCGCCCCCTGCCCGTCGCCGCGGCGGGCGGCCTCGCGGGCCAGCACGCGCAGCGGCGCGCCGCCCGCCGGGAACACCTCCGCCGCCGCGTTCACCAGCCGGTCGCCCTCGTCCCGGCGCCCCCGGTGGTAGGCGCGGTCCGCCAGCGCGAGCAGCAGCTCGTGCTCCAGGCGCTCCCGGTCGGGCCCCGTGCGCGCCCGGACGACGCGGAGCCCGTCGGCGAGGTAGGCGGACGCGACGTCGTCGTGCTCCTCCAGGTCCATCAGCGGGTAGGCGGCGGGCGTCAGCGGATACCGGCGCAGCAGGTACCGGCACGTCTCGACGGCCGCGCGCCGCTGCCCGAGACTGCGCTGGCGCCGGGCGAGCGCGAGGAGCGGCTCCGGGCCGGGGCACGGGCCTCGGCACGGTTCCGGGCTGGGGCACACCGGGCCGCGCGGCTCGCCGGGCGCGGCCCCGGCCGGCCACACCCAGTGGTCGGGCCCGCACGCCTCGCCCCTGACCCGCTGGAACGTCGGCATGGACGGCGCGTCCCGGAGCCGCCAGTGCAGCAGCGCCCCCATCACCACGGTGAAGGGGGCGTCCCGGACGCCGGGCCGCCGCAGCAGGCGGACCGCCTCGGCGACGACCTCGGTGCCCGTCCGCGGACCGGCCGGGCCTCCGGCGACCCCGATCCTCGTCCCGTCCCCCGGCGGGCGGCGGCGGCGCAGGCCGTCCACGAGCGCCGGGGCCGCCTCGGCGGGGTCGGCGCGCAGGACGAGCGCCAGCACCTCCCCCGACCCCAGCACCGCCCCGACCCGCCCGGCGCGCCCGGCCCGGCCCGGGAACGCGGCGGCCTCCGCGCGCGCCCGTAACCGCGCCGGGGTGTCCAGCCGGTCCCACCCCCCGATGCGGAACGCGACGCAGGTGATCCGCTCGTCCTCGTGCAACCCGACCTCCCGGTGACCGTGCCGCCTCCCGCCACCGTCTCCCGGCGCGGCGCCGCGCTCCCCGTTCCAATGCGGGCTGGCGCGGCCGGGCTCGGCCGGGCGCCGCCGCGCCCGGCCGGGTCGGGTCGGTCACGGGACGGCGGGCTCCTCCTTGAGGGCGCGCCGCGGACGGGGCAGGAAGGGGACGATGGCCGTGCCGGCGACGGTGACGAGGGCGGCGACGAGGAACGCGGCCGAGTAGCCGTCCACCAGGTCGGGGCCCGCCTTCGCGGCGGCGGTGCTGAGGACGGTCAGCCCGATCGCCCCGCCGATCGTCCGGGACGTGTTGACGACGCCCGCCACGGTGCCGGCCTCCGACTCGTCCACGCCGCTCGTCGCGACCTCCACCAGCGGCGTCATGAGCAGGCCGAAGCCGAGGGCCATCAGCGCGCCGGGGCCGAGGATCGCGCCGAGGAACGTTCCATCGGCGTCCAGCACCGCGGCCTGCCACGCGAACCCGGCGGCGGCCGCCAGCCCGCCGATGCCGGCGAGGAGCCGCGCGCCGATGCGGGCCACGAGGGCGGGCGCGAACCGCGAGCCGAGGATGATCCCGGCGGTGTGCGGGAGGAACGACAGGCCGGTCTTGACGGCGCTGTAGTGCAGGACGTTCTGCATGTAGAGCGACAGGAAGTACCAGAGCGCGAACCCGGCCATCGTCATGACGAGCGTGGCGAGGTTGCCGACGGCCACGCTGCGCCGCCGGAACATCCCCAGCCGGACGAGCGGCTGCGGCGCCCGCGCCTCGACCGCGACGAACAGGCCGAGCAGCCCGAGTCCGGCGGTCAGCGGGATCAGGGACGTCCAGCCGTGGTCCTCGGTCTGCCCGATGCCGAAGGCGAGCAGGCCGACGCCCGCGGTGACGAGGACGGCGCCGGGCAGGTCGAGCCGGGACCGTCCGGCGGCGGGCCGGTCGTCGCGCAGCCAGCGGGCGGCGACCACCGCGACGGCCACCCCGACCGGGACGTTGATCAGCAGGACCCAGCGCCAGCTCAGGTAGTCGGTCAGCAGCCCGCCGACGAGGCCGCCGGTCGCGCCGCCCGCGGTGCCGACGGCGGTCCACATGGCGATCGCCCGCGTCCGCGCGGGGCCGGCCGGGAACGTCGCGGTGATCAGCGACAGCGTGACGGGGGCGAGGGTCGCGGCGCCGAGCCCCTGCGCGGCGCGGGCGCCGATCAGCATGGCGCCGTCCTGCGCGAACCCGCCCACCAGGCTGGACGCGACGACGACGCCGAGGCCCGCCAGGAACACGCGCTTGCGCCCGTAGAGGTCGGCGGCGCGCCCGCCGAGGAGCAGGAACCCGGCGAAGGTCAGGGAGTAGGCGTTGACGACCCACTGGAGTCCGGTGGAGCCGAGGCCGAGGCCCTCGCGCATGTGCGGGAGGGCGACGTTGACGACGGAGATGTCCAGGACGACGAGGAACTGCCCGATGGACGCGGCGAGCAGCGCGGCCCAGCCGGGCGTTCGCCCGGCCTTCCGCACCGCCTCTCCATCGGCAGTGAGATCGGTGGCGGTCATGACGGTCATGCTGCCCTCCGACCCGGTTCGTCCGCGTCGGGCAAGGGGACCAGGCGACCACGTCCGATTGGACTAGGACCCGAGGGGCGGGAGGTATCGGATCGGCGACGGGGGTGGGCGGGGCGGGCCTCGGCGCGATTAGGTGTGTACTGCCGGGCCTTGTCGTCGGACGCGGGGGCTGACCGTCGTGCGGATGCTGAAGTACCTGGGCCGCGCCCTGATCGCGGCGTCGTTATCGGTCGCGGCAGGGGTGGCGGTCAACCAGATCCTCAACAACGGGAAGCTGAGCTGGAGCTGGGGCTATCTGGCCCTCGTCTTCACGGTGCTGGGCGGGCTCGTGCAGGCGGCGCCGCAGGCCGCGCAGCCGCCTTCGGAGGACGGCCCACCGCCCGCACCCCGGAGGCGGGCGGGATCGCGGCGCGAGTACCTGCGGCGGATGCGCTCGACGGTCGACCAGATGGAGACGATCGGCCTGGTCACGCAGGCGGAGTTCGTGCTGCGGACCCGGCAGGTCTACGTCGACGTCATGCTGCGCCCGAGGACGGTCACCGACGTGGTGACCGATACCGGCATCGGCCCGGGCCCGGCTGAGGGGGCCGGTCGGCGGGCGTCACTGGCGTCCTTCCTCGCCGGGGGCCGGATGCTGGCGGTGCTGGGCGCGGCCGGCTCCGGCAAGACGACCCTCGCCCGCCACACGGCGCTGGAGATGGTGGAGCGGCGCCGGTTCGGGTTGCGGCGCCGCGGGCGGCTGCCCGTGCTCCTCTACCTGCGTGACCACGCGGCGTCCGTCCTGGGTGACGAGCCCGGCGGGCTCGCGCAGATCGCGGCGGCGGCGCCCTGGCTGAACGGCGCCGTCTCGGCCGAGTGGCTGGAGCAGCGGCTGGAGCGGGGCCAGTGCGTCGTCCTGCTGGACGGCCTGGACGAGGTCGCCGACGCGCGGCACCGCGGCCGCGTGGTGCAGTGGATGGAGGAGCAGTACAGCCGCTACCCGGACAACGCGTTCGTGGTCACGTCCCGGCCCGGCGGCTACGACGGCAACCGGCTGTCGCGCGCCGACGTCCTGCAGGTGCAGCGGTTCACGTCGCGGCAGATCCGGGACTTCCTGCACGCCTGGTACCGGGCGATCGAGCACCGCTCCCGGGAGGGCGACGCACGGGGTATCGACCTGGTCGCCGCTCGGTCCGCCGACGACCTGTTCCACCGGATCAGCGGCCGTCCGACGCTCTACGACATGGCCGCGAACCCGCTGCTGCTCACGATGATCGCCAACGTGCACCGGTACCGGGGCAGCCTGCCGGGCAGCCGCGCCGCCCTGTACGAGGAGGTCTGCCAGGTCCTTCTCCACCGGCGGCAGGAGGCCAAGAACCTCGGCGCCGGCGACGTGGAGGAACTGAGCGGCGACAAGAAGGAGCGGATCGTCCAGGAGCTGGCCTGGTACATGATGCGCCGCAAGCTCCGGGACATCCCCGCCGAGGAGGCCGAACGCGCGATCCGCACCGTGCTGCAACGCACTGCACCCGACATCACTCCCGAGGCGTTCCTCCGCTATGTCAGACGCAGCGGCTTGCTACTGGAGCATCAGTACCGGCACTACGGTTTCGCACACCTGACCTTGCAGGAGTACCTGGCGGCGGCGTTGGTTCCCGGGCATGCGTCCCGCCGCCAACTGCTCGTGGAGAACGTCAGTGATCCTGCCTGGCGCGAGACCACGCTGCTCTGGGCCGCCCGCGCCGACGCCAGTCCCGTCGTAGAAGCGTGCCTGGAGGCGCGCACGGTGACCGCCCTCAGCCTCGCCTACGCCTGCCTGGACGAGGCGCGCGAAGTCGATCCCGCGCTACGCGCCCGTCTCGACGAACTGCTGAACACGACGTCCGACGACCCCGACGAGATCCGGCTGCTGGACGGAGTCGCCGCCGCGCGCGCTCTGCAGGACACCCACGCCCTCGACGACACCGGCACCCGCATCTGCGCAGACCCCGTCCCCAACGAACTGTGGGCCCGCTACGCGTCGCACGTCGGCAACGACTCCAACGTCCCCGAGCCGGGGGCCGACCTCTGGTCCACCGACATCCCGCCCTTCCTCTTCTGGCTCAACGGCCTGTTCGGTGACGGCACCGGCTACCGCCTCCCGACGCCGTCCGAGGCGAGCCATGCGCTCGGCAGCGACCTCTACCCCGCCGACCGGACGGGCCTCTACGCGGCGGACGGCGACTGGACGAGCGGCCAGGGCAGAACGCGCGTCGTCACCGCCGCTCCTGACCTGCATCCCCACCGCCCGGCACGATGGCAGATCGCCGCCTACCCGGAGCTGATCCTCGACCACACGCACTTCGTCATCAGGGTGCTCGCCCCGTTCGCCCAGATGACCTTCTGGCAACTCGCCGCGTACGCCGGCGACCGCCGTCTCATGGGGACGGAGCAGCGGCTCCTGCACGCCATCGACCTCGCTCTCGATCTCGCCTTCAGCAGCGAGCCCGCCCATGGCCTCACCCGTGACCGCGCCTCGGAGAAGGCCCGCGCGCTCGGTCTCGACATCGACCTCGACGATCGCCCCGCCCCGCCGAGCATCGTCGACATGATGTTCCGCAACGCCATCGGCCGGGCCCTCGACCATGCGCGCGACCTCCACCGCGACCTCGATGCCTACTTCGCCGCCGACCGCGACTTCACCCCGGGCAGGATCGAGGCCCTCCTCCCCGCCCTCGAAATCCTGCTGATGTACGACGCCGGCCACCGCGGCCTGCCCTCCAGCGCCCCGGGCTCCAGCGCCGTCCCCGTGATCCCCACCGCGCTCGCGCAGACCGCGCACCATGTCCCCGTCGACGAACTGAACCGCGCCCTCGACCGCGCCCTCGACCGGGCACTGGGGCTCGCCCACGAGGCCGGGGCCTGGTTTCCCCGCAGCGGCACCGTCGTTCCGACCCGCGACATCCCCCGTGCTCTGGAACGCGCCCGCCGCGATGACGCCCCGGTTCCCGGTCCCGTTCCCATCCTGGTCCTCGCGCGCGACCTCGCTCTCGCTCAGGCCCGTGCCGTCGACTACGACCCCGACGGCGGTCGGCCCCACACCGACTACGTGGCCCGCGACCTCGCCTTCGCCCAGCTCGGCGCGTCCAGCGGTCTCGGGACCCAGGGCGTGGTCGCCATGGGGCTCGCCTGCGCCCAGCTGACGCACTGCTTCACGGCGCACGCGTTCGAGGACGGCACCGGTCGCCGCCGCCGGAGGGAGGAGGAGGCGTCGCTGACCCGGTACCTGGGCAAGCTGCTGACCGCCCAGGACCTGCCGTCGGTGCCGCCCTCCGACGACCCTGCGGTGACGCTCGGCCGGGCCCAGCTCCTCGCCCAGCGGCGGGGCGAACGGGCCCTGGAGACGTTGATCGCGAACGCGTCCGTCCTGTCCGCCCCACTGTGGGACCCGAAGCGCCCCGCGCGGCAGGAGGACCTCGTGTGGGCGGCGACGTCGGTCCTGGCCGCGCTCACCCTCGTGGGCGAGGAGGAGCCGGACGAGGAGCTGGCCGAGGTGCTCCGCAGCGTCCTGGCCACGCTGATCGCCTTGACACCCCAAGCCTCCGGCTACGGCGAGCCGGAGCCCCGGGTGCGCAAGCAGCTCGTCCTGGTACGGGGCTGAGCGGGGGGATTCGCGGTCGTCCGTCGGAGACGTGCCCTACGGTCGGGGCATGGAAGATCAACTCCAGGCGGGCGAGAACGGGTCGGTCATCCCGGACGCTCCTCCGGCCGCCCTGCCCCGCCCGCTGGCCGACCCGCCATGGCTGCGCGCGGGCGAGCGGCCCCGCCCGGTACCCGTCGAGGGCCTCACGCCTCCCGACGGCGTCCGGATGCGCTGGCTTCCGGGGGAACGGGAGGAGTGGTCCAAGACCGACCACCGGCACCACGTACCGTCGACCGACGACTGGGACGCGCTGGTCGACGAGTTCCGCCGCGGGCGGGCCGGCGGCTACGGGCTCGGCGTCCTCACCTACGGCCCGGAGGAGAAGGTCAGGCCGCTGCTCGGCGCCTGGAGGCCGCAGCTCTGGGAGGCCGAGATGTGGCTGCGGCCGACCGTGGCGCGGTTCGAGGCCGACGCCCTCCCCGTCGCGCTGCGGATCGCCGAGAAGGACATGAAGGGTCTCGGCGACCGGGCACTGCCGTTCCTGGACGCGGAGCTGGCCCGGTTGATGGCCGAGCGCCTGTCCCGTCCGAAGAAGGGGCGCGATGTCGCGCTCTCCTGGTTCGACCGGCACGGTCTGGACGCGGTGCCGCTGCTCGTCCCGGCCGCAGTGGGCAAGCCCGGCAAGCCACAGCGCGAGGCAGAGGAGGCCCTGCGCCTCCTGGCCGACACCCACGGAACGGACAAGGTCGTGGACGAGGCGGCGCGCGCGCACGGCGACAAGGCGGCCGCAGCCCTCCACGCGATGCTCGCGATAGACCCCTTGGACGTCCTGCCCGACCGCATACCGCCCGTCCCCGATTGGGCCAACGTGCAAGACCTCCCCCAGGTCAGGCTCCGGGCCCGGAACAGCGCGCTCCCCGCCGACGCCACCCGCCATCTGCTGACAATGCTGGCCATCTCCTCACCCGTACAGGTCTACGCGGGCATCGCGATTGTCAAGGAGGCGTGCGACCCTGCGTCCATCGCATCGTTCTCTTGGGAGCTCTTCCGGCTGTGGCAGCAGAACGGCGCTCCCGCCAAGGACGGCTGGGCGCTGGCACAGCTCGGCTGGCTCGGCGACGACGACACGGCCCGCAGGCTGGCCCCGCTGATCCGGGCCTGGCCCGGCGAGGGCGGCCACGCCAAGGCGGTCGCCGGGCTGGACGTCCTCACCGCGATCGGCGGCGAAGTCGCCCTCATGCACCTCTACGGCATCGCGCAGAAGGTCAGGTTCAAGGCCCTGAAGGCGCGCGCGCAGGAGAAGGTGCAGCAGGTCGCCGACAAGCTGGGTCTGACGTCCGACGAACTGGGCGACCGCCTGGTCCCCGACTTCGGACTGGACGAGAACGGCGGGCTCGTCCTGGACTACGGCCCGCGCCGCTTCCTCGTCGCCTTCGACGAGCACCTCAAGCCATTTGTGACCGACGAGGACGGCACCCGCCGCAAAACGCTCCCCAAGCCGGGCGCCAACGACGACGAGGAACTCGCCCCGGCCGCCCACCAGCGCTTCGCCGCGCTGAAGAAGGACGTCCGCACGGTCGCCGCCGACCAGATCCGCCGCCTGGAGTCGGCGATGACCGCCCAGCGCCGCTGGACGGCCCCGGAGTTCCGCCGCTTCTTCGCAGGGCACCCGCTGGTCTCCCACATCGCCTACCGCCTGGTCTGGCTCGCGGAGGACGGCGGCACCGCGACCACGTTCCGCATCGCCGAGGACGGCACCCTCGCGAACGCCGACGACGAAGCGATGAGGCTCCCGGACGACGCCACCGTCCGCATCCCGCACCCGCTGGAGTTCCGCGACACCCTCGCCGCCTGGACGGAACTCTTCGCCGACTACGAGATCCTCCAGCCGTTCCCGCAACTGGACCGCGCCGTCCACACCCTCACCGAAGCCGAACGCGCCGCCCGGCGACTGGACCGCCTCCAGGGCCTCACCATCCCGGCCACGGCCGTCCTCGGGCTGGAAAGGCGCGGCTGGCAGCGCGGCGCCGCCATGGACGCCGGGCTCCAGTGGTCCATCTACCGAGAGACCCCCGGCGGCCTGTACGTCAACGTCAAGCTGGACCCGGGAATGGCCATCGGCAACCTGGACGACAGGGGCCCCCAACAAATGCAGGTGATCCGCCTGGACGACCACCCGGAAGACGGCTACTGGAACGACACCCGCACGGGCCGCCCCCTAGGCGACCTGGACCCGATCACGACCTCCGAGGTGATGGCCGAACTCACCGAAGCCGCGTCCTGAGGCGTCCACGACGACTCATCCCGCACATCACATGACCACCCCGCCCCACGATGGTTTACCGTGATCGCGTCGCTCCGGGCAGTCATGAGCATGCGACCACAGGAGGGAGGGCCGTGAAAGTCACCCTGCTGTGGACCATTCCCCTGGGCATTCTGCTGCTCGTGGCCGCGGAGTGGGCCTTGCTGGCGAATCCCGGAGGACGGCTCGTCGGGCTGGTCGTGCTGGCTGTACTGCTGGGTTTCATCGGCGTGTTCGTGCTGGCGCCGGTCACCCTCGCGGCCGGTGCCATGGCCGACCGCTGGGGCATCGCGACGGCGATGCTCCTGACGGGCGCCTGCCTTTCGGTGGCGGTTCTGGCCATCATCGGCTCGATCGAACGCGCCAAGCCCGGATACGTCTGGAAGTACGGCACGCCGACCAGCGTCGCCATTCCCTACGACTGGACCTGCTCATTGTCCGGGTACACATGCGCGGGCTCCTGGACGGCCGGCGGAAAGACGGTGCGCGGAGGGGTCACGATGTCCAGGGCCGAGCATCGCACCCTCCGCTCACCGATGGCGGTCACCGCGGACGGCACGTACCAACTGGAGGCGCGCGCCTTGGGAAATCGCGCCAGCACCGTCGGGCTGCGTATAGACCCGGCAAGCTCCGTCGCGCTGGGCAAGGTCCCAGAATGGACGGGCTGGACCGCGGGCGCGGTCGGTATCGGCGCCGCCCTGTTCGCGATCGTCTTCCCCCGGCGCACGTCCAGAACCGCCCCCGAAGAAGGGTGACCCGGCCGTCCAATGCCTGCCGAACTGCGTGAACTGACCGTCCACATCGATACCGGCCGGTGGAACGAGACGGTCCTGGACGCCGTCGACCTCGTCGTCCCGGACGGGAAGATCACCGCGCTGCTCGGCGAGTCCGGCTGCGGCAAGTCCATGGCCGCCGCCGCACTCACCGGCTCGCTCCCCGACTCCGCCCGCACCACCGGCCAGGTGCGCATCGACGGCGAGCCGGTGCACGGACGGCGCCAGTGGCTCCGCCTTCGGGCCGGCACCGTCGGCCTGCTCCCCCAGGCCGGCGTAACGGCCTTCCACACCGAAGACCCCGTAGGCGCACAACTGCGCGTCCTCGAAGAGCGGTATCGGCGCTGGAGCCTCGACCGCGCCTGCGCAGCCGCCGGATACCCGACCGAACTGCTCGATCTCTACCCGAACCAGCATTCGGGCGGCCAGATCCAGCGCGCCGCACTCGCCGCCGCGCTCCTGCCCGAACCGCGCGTCCTCATCGCGGACGAACCGACGGCCTCGCTCGACATGGAGACCGCCTACGGCGTGTGGGTCACCCTCCGCCGCTACGCCGACGCCGGAGCCGCCGTCCTGGTCATCACCCACGACGTCCCGATGCTCACCGCGACCAGAGTCGCCGACCACATCGCCCTCATGCGCAGCGGAAAGATCGTCGCCACGGGCGACCTAGGCGACCTGGCAGCCCTGGAAGACCCGTACATACGCGGCTTCTTCCAACCAACCGCCCCCTGACCATCAAGAGTCAGCCGGACGGTGTACCACGTCGGCGGACCAGCGGAAGATAGACCTCATCAACGTCTCAACGAGGACTTCGAGCGACCGATGTCGGCCACCGCGGGACCGTCTGCGACCGAAAGGGTGAACGGCCGATTCGTTGAGAATTCCTGGTCGTGATCTGCGTCTCTGCGGGGAATCCGACACACCTACATGTCCGCACATTTATGGACAGCAACTCCGAAACCGGTCGCGTCGACACCCGCCCGTTTCGGCAGGCAAGACGGCCGTGAGGCGAAACACATTCAGGTTACGGCCTGTGCGGTACATCCGGAAACCTCGCCATTTGCGACCGAAACGAGGGCAAGTGTTCCCTGGCCGCGACCTTCCCGATGCGCGATAACCCTGGAAGATCCACGATTACCGGCCCATAATGAGGCCTGAATTAGGGACACGGCGACCGCGAGAGACCGGGGAAGGTGCAGCGACATGGATCCCGCGCTGGCAGGGCTCGCCGGCGCGGTCGCGGCGGCCCTCGTGGAGGCCATGACGACCGATTTCTGGGGCACCGCGAGGAGCCGGCTCGCCCGGATCGTCGGTCGCGGCGCGCACACCGCCGAGTCGGACCTGACCCGCGAGTTAGAGGAGTCGGCGGGCAGGGTGAGCCGGAGCTCCCCGCCAGAGCAGGCGGCCATGGCGGCCGAACAGGCGAGATGGACGGCCCTGCTGACGGCTTTCCTAGCCGAGCACATGGATGCTTCGACCGAACTGCAGGACTTCGTCAGGCATGTCCGAGAGTCATTGCCCGACACGGACGCCGTCCATGTCATCCAGAACATCACCACCGGCCGGAACGCCTTCATCGCCGGCAGGGACCAGCACATATCCCTGACCTTGGACGACGATGGGTGAAGAGCTCGAACATCCGGCTCCCACCCAGCAGGTGTGGGCGAGACGCGACGCGTTCGTCGCGGCCCGAGACATCTACGTCACCGCGGTGATGGGTAGCACGTCGCAATCGTCCGCGGCCACGGGAAGCGCCTTCAAGCGCGAACGGCCCCTCTTCGTCCAGTACACGAATCCAGAAATCCTGGCGTGCTACGGCATCGATGCCACCGAAAGGCACGCGGCGCTCACTCTGACCCAGGCACTGGACGCCACCCGACTGGCCCTGCTCATGACCGAACGGCACCTCCTCATTCCCGCGTCCTACATCTTCGAGATCCCCTGGTACCCGATCTTCCTCGGGTGCGTGGAGCCGCTGATTCGGGCGGGTGCGCTCCGCTACGTCGCGCCGGTCCCGGACCTTGCCGACTACCGGGAGACGAAAGTCCACGAGTACCGCCGGGACCGGCACAACCCCTACCGCCACACCGGCTTCCGGGAAATCTGCGCCGATCCCGACTTCCGTTGGGCTCCTCGGCACGGCGGCGGGACGGCCGCCGGAATCGGCGAACTGTGGCGCGCGGCTCTGCAGCCCGGCGGCGAGTTGCACCGTGTCGCGCGCGGAACCGCGCGCAGATGGCACCGGCCGCGGGGACGCGCCGAACGGCTGCTCGCGCGGACCCCCGAACGGCTGGAGGGGCAGGCGTTCATCGCACGGTTCGTGGAGCGCACGCTGCCCGTACCCCTTTCACCCGCCGAAAGCACATCGCTCGCCTTCTTCCTTTCCCGCGCCTACTTGCGCAGCTACCTGATCGACCTGGACGCCGCCGTCCTTGCGGACCTCCCCGCAGGCGACCTGACCTGCGGTCTCGCTCACCGGTCGGCGGGCATGGACGGCAGACTCCCCTCCGCGCGGCGGCTCGACACCGTGCTTCGCTGGCTCGGCATCCGGGACTTCGTCCACCGCACCGCCGAGTGGGACGAACTGCTGCGGTTGCGCTCCCTGCCCGGATTCGGACTCGTCATCGACCGGGCCTACGACGAGACCTCACTGGACGCCCTGCGGATCGCGGTTCTCGCGGTCCGCGAATCACGCGGATTCCGGCTCGCCCGCACCTATGTCGAGGCGAAGTCGAACGTGCAGGCCGTGGCCGGCACCATGGCCGATTTCACGCTCAACGCCAGGACACCATGGAGAGACGATCGATGACCATATCCATATACTGCTCCGGCTCCATCATGAAGGGCACGGGGGACGAGAAGAAACTCTGCTGGTCGGACATCGAGCGGCTGGAGGTCGCAAAAGGCGCCGCACCTCGCGAGGTCGTGTTCCTGAACCCGGACGATCCCATCACCGATCCGTCCAACACGCTCGGCCAGTTCGGCCGCGACATGTACCAGGTGATGGTCGCGACGGCGGTGGTCGTTGACGCCCGCGAACGGCGCGGTATCGGCATCGGCGTGGAGATGACCGCCGCAGCCCTCCTCGGCACTCCGATCATCGTCGTGGCCCCGCGCAACTCCAAGTACCGGGCGGACGAGCTGGAATACCGCGGCGTCCTGGTCCGCGATTACGTCCACCCGCATGTGGCCGCACTGGCCTCCGCGGTCGTCGACGACTTCCTGAGCGCCGGGGAACTCCTTCCGGAACTGGCGCCGCGAAAGGCGCGGGAGACGCCCCCCATACCCGGCTGGCTCGAAGAGGCCATCACGGAGTACCGCGAAAACGTCCTGCCCGGCGACCCGCCCATGCTGGCCGCTCTGGAGCGACTCAACGAGCCGTCGTTCAGCATGGGACGCTGACCGTGATCACCGAGCTGGAACGGAGCAGCGCGGAACGCATCGGGGACGGCCCACGGCTCTACCTAGTCCACAACGACCCTCTTGAGGAATTGCTCTTCGACCGCAACCTCATGGGGGCCGGGTTCCGCCGGGCCTGCCTTCGTTCCAGCCGGTGTTTCATCGCCCATCTAGCCGACGAGTTGAGCCCTGACGAGACCGCCGAACTGGTGATCCTGAGCAAGGGCCTGACGTACCAGCTCGCGGAGGCCGTCTCGGCGGAGACAGGGCACAACCTGCCCACGAACCTCATTGCGACGTCACGAACGGCGGTCGCTCACGACACCGCCCGTATCGAGGTGCCGTACTGCTGCTTCGAGGCACCGGCCGAAACACTGCTCATCGGCGACACCGTCGCGTCCGGCGAGACCATCATCACCGCGCTACGCCGTTTCCTTGACGTCCATCCGCTCCGACGCGTCTTCGTCATCTCCTATGCGGGGACACTCGTGGGCGCCACGAGAATCGCCGAGTTCTGTGCCGACCGCGGCATCGAGGCGACGTTCCTGTACGGTCTCGCAGCGTTCGGCCTGGGAGACAACGGCTTCGACCTGTCGTTCCTTCATCCCGAGACGGTCACGCGGCCCGGGTACGCCGCGCGGGCCCGCGAGCAGTTCTCCGGACGGCCGGTGTCGGCGGTCGGCTGGGACTTCGGCTCCCAATCCATGGCTCCGCGTAAATACCGGCACCTGACCTGGGTCGAGTCGCAGGTCTGGGGCCTCACCGGCGCCGAATGCCTCAAGGTCGCCGAAGCACCCGACGACTGGTCGGACCTCGTCCACGAGCGGGCCGCCTACGAGCATGCCCTTCTGACGGGCGAGGCCGGGAGTGCAGGTTCCTTGGAGCAGTACCGGGGGCGGTAGAGGCCGTGCACCAACCTTCAAGACTCTTGTCAAATGACCAATGTCTTGTAAGTCAGTCGGACGGTGTGCCGCGTCGGCGGACCAGCGGAAGATAGACCTCATCAACGATCTCAACGAGGACCTCGTCAGGGGCGGTAGGGACACCGCGCACCACGAACTCGTTGCGCAGCAGAACGATCGCCACGGTCGCGACGCGCGGATGGAGCGCCTCCGGAGCCGCTTCACCGCGCGCCACAGCACGCCCGAGGATGGTCAGCCAGGAGGCGGCCACGGCATCGGCCGACTGGTCCGGTAGCTGCGCCAGGAGTTCTGACGCCCCGCCGGCCGCCGCGAGCAGGTCGCGCAGGATCGAGCCGAGCGGCGAACTCCAGTGGCGGTTCGCCCGGCGGAGCTGCTCAAGGACGTCGTCCCGCAGATTGCCGGTGTCGGGCGGCTGGACGCTCTTGGTCAGCCGCCGGTAGGCGGCGATGCCGAGGGCCAGCCGGTTCGGCCAGCGGCGGTAGATCGCGTTCTTGTTGGTGCGGGCGCGTTCGGCGACGCGGTCCATGGTCAGCCCCGCGAACCCGGACTCGGTGAGCTCCGCGACGGCGGCGTCGAGGATCGCCTCCTCCAGCACGGCGCCGCGGCGCCGCGTCTGCCCGTGGTCTGGTCGCCTTGCCGGATCGTCCGCCATGCCCTCGTCCCGTATTCGGTACCGCCCGTTCCTCGCCAAGGTTGGCGTCGCCCTCGCACGGAGGGCAACTAAGGTACGGTGAGTACCCTAATCTCAAGAGAGGACACCCCCATGCGCGCCAAGGGCATCACGTACGACACCGGGTTCATCCGCAACGGGCAGAACTCGCGCGAACACTTCGATCCGGCGCTGGCCGAGCGCGAACTGCGCATCATCCGAGACGACCTGCACTGCAACGCCGTCCGCGTCACTGGCGGCGACCCCGCCCGGCTGGAACTGGCCGCCACGCTCGCCGCCGATCTCGGCCTGGAGGTCTGGTTCTCGCCCTACCCGCTGGAGCTGACCACCGAGGAGATGCTGACGCTCTTCGCCGACTGCGCCGAACGGGCCGAGCGCCTCCGGCTGCGGGGCGCGGAGGTCGTGTTCGTGGCGGGTGCCGAGCTGAGCCTGATGAACAAGGGCTTCCTCCCCGGCGACTCCCTGGACGAGCGGGTCGAACTCCTGAGCCGCCCGAAGGGGCTGCGCGAGCTGGTCACCGAAGCCAGTGGCCGCGTCAACGCCTTCCTGGGCGACGCGGTGAAGCTCGTCCGCGAACGCTTCGGCGGCCGGGTCACCTACGCCGCCATCCACCTCGACTTCGTGGACTGGACGCCCTTCGACATCGTCTCCATGGACCTCTACCGCTCGGCCGACATCGCGGACCGGTTCGCCGAAGGCGTCCGCGCACTCGTCGCGCAGGGCAAGCCCGTCGCGATCACCGAGTTCGGCTCCTCCTGCTTCCGCGGCGCGGGCGACGTGGGCGCGCGCGGCCTGGAGATCGTCGAGTACGACGAGGACACCGGCGCACCCGTCCGGCTCGACGGCGAGTACACCCGCGACGAAGCCGGCCAGGCCGCGTACCTGAGCGAGTCGCTGGACGTCTTCGAGGCCGAAGGCGTCGACAGCGCCTTCGTGTTCATCTTCGCCCTCTACGACCACCCGCACCGCCCCGGCGGCGACCCCCGCTACGACCTGGACCTGGCCAGCTACGGCATCGTCAAGGTCCTCGAAGACGGCCACGGCACCACCTACCCCGACATGCCCTGGGAACCGAAGGTCGCCTTCACCGCCGTCGCCGACCACTACCGCTGACGCGCTCAGCCCACGTCCGTCCCGCGCACATCGGGCACAGCCGAGCCTCTCGATGATCAGCGGGCGGACGGCGTCCCAGCCAAGACCCCCATGACCGCATTCTTGGCCGCTGAACCCCCGCGCCGCCATCGCGGACGGACCAACGGTCCGCCGGTACGCCGACATCGGAACCGCCGTCCTGGCCATCACCCACGACGCCCTGATGCTCACCGCCACGGCCGGGGGACCGTGGCACGAGGGTTGTGGGGCGCTCAGGGTCTCGGGGACATTCCGGCGAAGGCGGCGTCGAGGAGACGGTCGATGTAGTCGTGGGTGATGGGTTCCTGGACGAAGAGGAACCGGTAGTACAGGGCGCCCGAAAGCATGTCCATCGCGAGGTCCAGTTCGAAGTCAGGGGCGATCTGGCCCTGCTCCTGGGCCGCCTGGAGACGGCGCAGGAAGTCGTCGGTCTGCTGCCGGATGAAGCGTTCCTTGTGCCCGGCGGCGACGTCCGGGGCGTGCTGGACCTCGCCGAGGAGGGCCCGGTACAGCGGGCCCCAGGGCGGCCGGGTCAGCAGTTCTGTGGCCTTGATCATCACCTCCCGTGTGTCGGCCACGATGTCGCCCGTGTCGCGGTGGACGAGATCCTCGGTGTTCAGGCTGAGGACCGCGTCGAGGAAGAGCATCCCCTTGGACGGCCAGCGGCGGTAGATCGTGTGCTTGCCGACGCCGGCCCGGGACGCCACCGCCTCGATGCTGAGCTTGGCGTAGCCCGACTCCAGGGCCAGGTCGCGGGTGGCCTGCATGATCGCTTCGGTCCGCTCGGCCGAAAGGGCGGCACGGTGGTCGGTCATGCCGCCCACTCTAACGGCACGGCACGTGCCGTGTTGACAGCATCGAGCCGGGTGCGCCACGCTGACCACTACGGCACGGCCCGTGCCGTGCCGCCTCTGGACGACGATGAGAGGGGTGCCCCCGGCGAGCCGTCCAGAAGGCCCCTGATGCAAAGGAGACCCCCGATGGTCACGGAGATGCCGTCGAACCCGCCGCCGATCAGCGCCGCGGCGGCCTGCCGGAGGAGCACCGGCGGCCCACGGCCGGCAGAAGGGCGGGGCAGGTGACGGAGTCGGCGACCGGCCCGGCACCCGAGCCCGCCGGCCGTCCGAGCGCGTGCGGTGACGGCGGCGCGGTGGCGCGGGAGCGCACTCGCATCGCCCTTGAGCTGCACGACACCGTCGCGCACCACATGTCCCTGACCCTCGTCCGGGCCGAGGCGGCGCTGCGGAACGTTCCCGACCTGCCGGACGCGGCGAGGCAGGCGCTGGAGGCGGTGCGGGACGCCGCACGCGCGGCGCTCACCGACACCCGCCGCATCGTCGGGAAGCTGCGCGCCGGTGAGGCGGCCGCCCCGCAGCCCGGCCTCGACCGGCTCGGTGAACTCGTCGGCGCGGCGCGCGGCGGCGGGCTGCTGGTGTCCAGCGCCGTCGTCGGCGTGCCGCGCCCGCTGAGCGCCCGCGTGGACCTGGCGGCGTTCCGGATCGTGCAGGAGTCGCTCAGCAACGCCGTCCGGCACGCGCCGGGCGCATGCGTGAGCGTCGAGATCCGCTACGGAACCGGCGCGCTCACGGTGTCGGTCAAGGACGACGGCGCCCGGACCACCGCTAAACCCGTGCCCGGCGGAGGCCACGGCCTGGCGGGGATGCGCGAGCGGGCCGGGATGCTCGGCGGCACCCTCCAGGCGGGGCCGCGGGCAAGAGTGGGCTGGTCAGTCGTCGCCGAACTGCCGTACGACGAGCCCGGCACGGTCGTCCCCCTCCGTTCGGATGGACGGACCCACGGGCGGGGCCGGTCCGGTCACCGCGATCGCGAGGCCGCCGTGCGCGTCGTCCTCGCCGAGGGTCTCGTCCTCCTCCGGGACGGGCTGGTCCGTCTACTGGAGGCGTCCGGGGCGGAGGTGGTGGAGGCGGTCGACCATGGCCCGTCGCTGCTGCGCGCGTTGACCGTGCACCGTCCGGACGTGGCGGTGGTGGATGTCCAGCTGGCTCCGACGTTCACCGATGAGGGCCTGCGGGCGGTGGCCGAGGCCCGCAGGCGGATCCCCGACCTGCCTGTCCTGGTGCTCTCGCAGCATGTGGAGCTGTTCTCCGCGCGGGAACTGCTGTCCGACGGCAGCGGCGGCATCGGCTACCTACTCAAGGACCGGGTCGCGGACGTGGGTCAGTTCGTGGACGCGGTACGGAGGGTGGCCGCCGGGGGCACCGTCCTCGATCCGGACGTGGTCACCCAGTTGCTGAGCCGCCACGCACACCAGGAGCCGTTGCAGGCCCTGACGACGCGGGAGCGGAACGTGCTCAGGCTGATGGCGGAGGGCCGCTCCAACGCCGCCATCGCGGCGGCGCTGTTGGTGACCGAGAAGACGGTCAGCAAGCACACCGACAGGATCTTCGGGAAGCTCGGGCTGCCGCCGTCCGAGGACGTCAACCGGCGCGTGCTGGCGGTGGTCGCCTACCTCGACGCCGAACGCCCCGTCCCGCGCGAACCCGCCACCGGCGCCCCCGCAAGGGGACACATCACCCCCTCACTCCGGACGCCGGGCTGGCACGACCTGGCACCAGCGCAATGACAGCCCGATAGCCAGACAAAAGTGGCGACACGGCACAGCACACCAGCCGAACAACAGCCGCGCGGACGGACGGGCGGACGGGCCTCAGCACGGCGTCCAGGTCGCGGCCCGTTCCCGCCGCCCGTGCAAGGCCACCCCGACTCCGGGACATATGGCGGGTTTCCGGAGATCACCAGTAGGGGTCGACCTGGTCCGCCACCGAAAACTCCGTCCCGCACTCGGGACATGTCGCCGCACCGAACAGGCAGGTCAGCCGTACCGCCACGTCCTCCTGGCCGTGAGCGCGGGCAGTAGCGTGCAGGCGCTCGGCCAGGCCGCCCAGGGACTCGGGCTCCGCCCGGCGCAGCGGGAGCTTGCGGACGTCCGCGTCCACGGCATAGTCCCCGCCACAAGAGAAGTAGCCGTAATCGCCGAAGGCGACGAACAGCGTCACAGTGCATTCGGGGCATTCGATCTCGTACTCGTCATCGTTGAGACCCTCGAGCCGATGCCCCCAGCATTGGACGCCCTCGAAGGCCAGCACGGACTGCAGCAGGTACACGTACGTATGACGGTCGGGCGCCGCAGGCAGCATGCGGGTGGCGATCCGTCCGAGCTCGGCGATGTCCGCCGCATGCCGCGCCCGGACGTCACCGGCATCGTGCGGCTGGTCTTCACCGGCCACGATCGCGGCGGCCAGCACGACCGCCATGGCGGCGTCGTCGTCACGCACTCCCTCGGCGGACGCGATGACCCGAAGCCGCGGCAGCGCAGCGAAGCTCGCGGAGTAGACCGTGCCCTGATGGCACAGTGCCGACCACAGATCGTTCCAGACCTGACCGCCGCCCTCGGTTCCGACCTGATCGAGGAGCCCAGGGATGTCCTCGGCGGAGCCATAGGCATGCGAAAGCCGCGACCAATCAATCATCAGGCGAGTAGATCACGGCGAACCACCTTCTCCCGAGCGGCGGCGGCAGAGCTGCGGCGCTTCGCAAGCGGGCGGGGCGCCGACCAGAACTCGGGTCCGGCGGCACGTACCCCCTTGTCCCCGGACCCGACCGGACGACGTTCCCGAGCCACGGACACATGGTGGACGCGCCGCCCTGTTAAAGATGTGGAACATGCGACGGCCCAGGTATGTGAAGTTGCTGGGGCCGGGCGGAGAGGGGGCGGACGGGGCGGTTAGCGGGTCGGGTGTCGCTTGACCTGCTCAATTAGACCGGCGAACTGCGCACCGGACAAGGTGAGGTGTCCCCCGTCCGGGACCTTGCTGTCTCGCACCCCGATCCCAGCCCCTGCCCCAAGTCGCCCCAGCTCAACGCAAGCCTTGTCATCGACACCGCCACTGTGAGTGCTCCTGCGCCACTGGACTGCCATGGCTATCGCCCCCGATGCTGCTTGACTTGCTCGATCAGGTCGGCGAACTGCACAACCGACAAGGTGAGGCGCATCCCATCCGGGTCCTTGCTGTCCCGCACCCCGATCCCAGCTTCCGACACAAGTCGTCCCAGCTCAACGCAGTCTTCGTCATTGACCCCGCTGCTATGGGTGCTCTTGCGCCACTGGACGGTCATGGCTAACGCACCCGATGCTGCTTGACCTGCTCGATCAGGCCAGCGAACTGCACAACCGACAAGGTGAGGTGCCCTCCATCCGGGTCCTTGCTATCCCGCACCCCGATCCCGCCCCCTGACCCGAGTCGTCCCAGCTCAACGCAGTGCTGATCGTCAACACCGCTGCTGTGAGTGCTCTTTCGCCACTGGACTGCCATAGCTACGGCACCCGATGCTGCTTGACTTGCTCGATCAGGCCGGCGAACTGCGCAACGGACAAGGTGAGGTGTCCCCCATCCGGGTCCTTGCTGTCACGCTCCCCGACCCCCGGCGCAAGTCGTCCCAGCTCAACGCAGTGTTCGTCGTTGACACCGCTGCTGTGGGTGCTCTTGCGCCACTGGACTGCCATGGCTACGGCACCCGATGCTGCTTGATCTGCTCGATCAGGCCGGCGAACTGCGTAACGGACAAGGTGAGGTGTCCCCCATCCGGGTCCTTGCTGTCACGCACCCCGACCCCCGGCGCAAGTCGTCCCAGCTCAACGCACACATCATCGTTCGCGGAGCCACTGTACGAACTCTTGCGCCACTGGACGGTCATGTGTAGCTCTCCAAGTACTTCTTGATCAGTTTGCGCGAGGCGTCCTGAGAGTCTGCCTTTGCGCCGATACGTTCGAAACTATCAACAACCTCCTTGATCTCGTTAGGCATCTCGATCAAGCGTCCACCGCCGTGTGCCCCCGCGTAGGCGATGTCGCGGTCGGAAAGACCGATGAGCTGGAAGAACCCGTCCGCCCCCTCATGCTCACCAGCCGAGAAGGGGACGATCCGTAGGATCACGTTCCAGCGTTCGCCCATTTCGAGGAGGTGTTCGAGCTGCGGCTTCATGACCTCGGCTCCTCCGACACGACGCGCAAGAACAGCCTCGTCCAGCAGAGCCCAGATGTACGGCGGGTCCTCTCGTTCCAGAATGGCTCGCTTTCGTGCGATCCTCCCAGCAAGGACCGCTTCACGGTCTTTCGCCGTACTCAGCCGACCGTACCGCCGCGTGTAGTCATCGGTCTGGAGAAGCAGCGGGATCAACTGCCCGTGGAAGACCTTGATCTCAGCTGCTTGACGCTCGTGCTGGCTGTATTGCTTGAACCAGTTCGGGTCGTGCGCCATACGGGCGTACCACAGCAGCAGTTCGAAGAGTCCGCCAGTCTCGAATTTCACGTCGAGACGCCGCGCATAGTCAACCTGTAGCTTCGCACGCCCGGCTTCGATGTTCGAAACGCTGGATCGAGCCATCCCGATGATCTTCCCCCACTGCGCGAGCGACAGCCCCTCCTTCTCTCGCATGAACCGCAGGTAGTAGGCCAGGAAGTGCCACATCGAGATCTTGGGGTCGAGGGGCTCACGAACGATCTTCATCGGCCCTCCGTGTTTTTGATTGACGTTGATACAGGCAAAACATAGAACGCTGCGGCAATCCTTGTCGCAGGAAATCGGAATCTCGGGCAAGGACGGGACGATGGCGATGACGGCGACCGCAGAGCCGATCATGCCCCTTATGGGCACACCTTCCGCAGTGGGGCAAGCTCGCACATTCACGGACACACAAATCCGCAAATGGGACTACTCGCACATTCTCGACAGCGCGCTTCTCATCGTCTCGGAACTCGTCACGAACGCGGCGCGGCAGACGCCGGACGAGGAGATCCGTCTCCAGCTCAGCCGGGACGCCTACGGGATCATCATCGCCGTCTGGGACGCCGACCACGAGCTGCCCGCGGCCAAGCCGATGAAGGAACTCACCCTCGACGACCTCGACCTGTCGGAGGAGGCGTTCGACGACAACGGCGGCTGGGGCCTGCACATCGTCCAGGCCATGTCCGCCAAGTGCGGCGTCACCGCCGACCCGGCCGGCGGCAAATGGGTCTGGTCGCGAATGCACCCGTAGCCGACCTCGGCTCCGCCCTCATCCGCAAAGCCAGTCCAGGCACACCCCTCGACGGGAGGTACCACGAAGATGGCCACCGACCACCTGACGACCACGAGCGGTCGACGCCTGTTCCTGACCGCCCTCGATCAGGCCGTGCGCGAGCGCGGCGGGATGTCGTGCGGCATCGTCGCGCGCAGCGGCACGCCCGTCCTGCACGTGATCAACGCCCAAGCACCCCACAGGTTCACCGAGATCGGCGCCGACTTCATCGCCGGCGCCTGGGTCTTCACCTGGGCCGGTACCGGCAAGGCCATCGGCGCGGCCGACGCCCCGGCCGCCGCAGCCGACACGATCGCCCACGCGGTCGGGGCAGCCACCGGAATCCGTCCGTGATGGAAAGCGAGTTCCCGAACTCCTCCGGCACTACCTCCTGTTCGGCACCTAGACCCCTCCGAACGGACGGCATTCCGGGCGCGGCACATGCCCGTCCGTCCGGAGGTTCAGTGCGGTTCACCAGCCGCAACGACACAACGAAGGAGAAGATGATGGGCGACCGCGACAAGGGAAACAGCGACGAGCGGACCACCACCGACGGGGACAAGCCGCAGGGCGGGTCCCGTGGGACCGGCGACAGGACCAACGGCAACCCCAACGACGGGAAGCGTTCGTGACCGACTGGCACGAGATCATCGGCTCGATGCCCCGGCGTTCGTTCACACCCGACGTGGTGTGGGCGGACCTGGGGCCCGGCCCTTGGGCACGGCTCGACCGCACCGCCGACCCCGACAAGTGGGAAGAGGTCGTAGCGCTCGACCAGCCCTTGGTGACCCAGTTCGAGGACGGCCGGACCGAGGGCGAGGGACTGGCCAGTTCGTCGCTGTCGATGCCGACGTTGGTGGTCGAGTTCCTGGAGCAACTCGACCCGTTCGACCACGATCGCGTACTGGAGATCGGTACCGGCTCCGGATGGACGGCCGCGCTGCTCTCGGTCCGAGTGGGCGCCCACAACGTGACCACGATGGAAGTCGACGCGGGCCTGTCGGTCAAGGCCGCCGAACGGCTCCGGGCCGCCGGCCACAAGTGCCGCGTCATCGTGGGCGACGGCGCGGACGGCTACCCCGAAGGCGCTCCCTACGACCGGATCCACGCGACATGCGCAGTCTCACGCGTGCCGTACGCATGGGTGGAGCAGACTCGGCCGGGCGGACGGATTGTCACCCCGTTCTCGGCCGGGTTCGGCTACGGCACCGTCCTACGCCTGGACGTCCTCGACGACGGGACGGCCCTCGGCAAGTTCGCCGGATCGGCCGACTACATGGTGCTGCGCGCTCAACGCCCGGCCTACGGACCAGCCCGGACATGGGCAAAGGCCATGGAGAGGGAAGTCCGAGTAGGCCGCACCCGCCTGGACCCCCGCTCACTCTCCTACGGGCCGGTGAGCATCGACCTCACCGTGGCGGCCCTCGTGCCAGGCGTGGTCTCAAGGTTCTACTCCGACGCCACCGGAGCGACCGCATGGGTCCTGGACCGCGAATCCCATGAAGGCGCGTGGGCCTCCGTCGACTACGAATCCGGCCAACCCGACTACGAGGTCCAGCAGGCAGGTGACCGCTCCCTCTGGGACGAGACCGAAGCCGCCTACCTGCAATGGCTCAAATGGGGACGCCCCGACATCACCCGCTTCGGCATCACCGTCACACCCGACGCCCAAACAATCTGGCTGGACACCCCAGCCAACCCCATCCACTGAGCCACAACCCCTTGCAACCTGCCCGACCACCCCAACCGGGGCAGGTTTCGGCTGCTCCTGGTCGGGGCCGCGTGAGTCGCCGGGCTCCGCTCCGCGCTACCAAAGGAGCACCCCGAGGGGGCGAACGCGGCGGCTGGACTCAACATCCCAGATGACGGAAAGCGTGCCTCCGTACCGATCGTCCCCGGCCGACCATGGCACCCGGCCATGATGTCGGAGCGGTGGCGTTCGGCCCGGACGGCACCATCCTGGCAAGTGTCAGCAAGGCAAGGGCAAGAGAACCCATCCCACACGACTGAACACACCTAACTGATCCGTTCAGCAGTGTCTCCCGTTGGACACATTTTTCCTATTCGGGTTGCAGCCGCCCGGCCCTGATCCACTACCAATTTGGGATGGGTACTGGGCTGAGCGTCACCATCAACGAGACCCCCGACGGGCGCCGCATCGTCCACTACGACGGGCAGTCCTTCGAGCTGACGCCGTCACCCGGCGAGGTGATCTGCCCCGCGAGTGACGGGACGGCGCTCCACCACAGCCGGAACTGCATGCACATGCTCGGGCACGAGGACGGGTGGAAGGTCTATCCCGACCCGGCAGGCGACCTGTGGCAACGGCTACTGGAAGCCGGGCCGGCGGACGACGTGCGGGGGCGGCAGGCGTTCGCGGCGGGAGCCGGCCTGCGAAATGGGGCAGGCCGACCGGTGTTCAAGCTCTGCCAGACCTGTACGTGTGTCCCGCTCCCCAGCGTCGGCGGCATCAGCACGCCCGCCAAGCCGCTGTCGAGGGCCCTCGCCGAGTTCGACAGATCCGCCCACGCGGACCAGATCGCCCGAGCGGACGCAGAGATCGCCCAGGTACTGCGCGACTTCCCACTGGACTCATGGCCGACCATGCCGCTTGAGCGCTACGCCCTCGGCACGGACGTCTACCAAAATTCCTTCTGCCATCGCATGGAGTTCGGAACGGACGCTCTGTGCAGTATGAAAGGAGGGAGCGCCGCCAAACACATCATCTTCCGGCGGAAGAAGGAGGGGATATGGAGATATCCCCTAGAGTACGACGATGAGCAGGCCGCCTGGGAGAATGTGCGGGCAGGGTTCGTCGAAGCATTCGAGATCATCCGGGGAGGTCGGCTCAGCGACATCGACACCATCGATTCGCTCCGGCCAGGGCCGGCGCTGACGGCAAAAGCGATCTCCTGCTACTTCCCCGGTGCACTCATTCCGGTCACGAGCCGCCAGCATGTGCGTGCGTTCATCTTCCACCTGTCCGGAGAGCACAACAATCTTGACGCGTTCGCCGCGCACGAGCGACTCAAGCAGGTGGTCGGTGACGACGGGCGCTTCGCCGGCTGGCATCCGTACGAGATCGGAAAGTTCCTGTACGAGTGGGCGGATCCGCGTCCGGCCACCACGACGATCCTCAAGGTGGCCCCCGGGGAGAACGCCAAGTACTGGGATGAATGCCTTAAGGGCGGCTATATCTGCATCGGCTGGGACGAGGTCGGAGCCCTCAGCGAGTACGACTCGGAGGAGGAGTTCCGCGCCGCATTCGAGGAGGCATATTCCGTCGAATACAAAGGTAACAAGAGCAAGATTTCAGCGAAGGCGAACGAAGTCTGGCGGCTGTACCAGTTGAAACCCGGTGACCTTGTTGTGGCCAATAAGGGCACCAAAGAAGTCCTCGGGGTCGGCACGGTGACCGAGGAAGGCTACCGGTGGCGTGACGAACGCCCGGTCTTCCAGCACACCGTCTCCGTCAGCTGGGACACCGGTTACGCGCAGATTCTCGCCGCGCCGCAGAAGTCGTGGGGCACGGTCACCGTGGCCAAAGTCTCGGCAGAGCTGTGGAAATCCCTCCAAGTGTCCGGGACAGTGGGGCGGCCAGAGAGCAAGATCGTTCCCGCGGATCCGCTGTTCACCGAGATCGCCGGACTTCTCAGGCGCAAGGGCCAGGTCGTCCTGTACGGGCCACCGGGGACGGGGAAGACGTACACGACCCTGCGCTTCGCGCTCTGGTGGCTGGCAACCCAGATGCCGGAGTTGGGGGTTGACGCTCTCGCCACTTACGGCACGGCCGGGTTCCAGCGGGCCCTGAGCACGTTCAATCGAGGCGGGTATCTGACACAGGTGACGTTCCACCCCGCGTACGGGTACGAGGACTTCATCGAGGGTTTCCGTCCCGCCGAGGGCGGCGACGGCGGGCTCCAGCTCGTACTGCGTGACGGAGTCTTCAAGCGGGTGTGCGAAACGGCCTGGGCGAATCCCGAACGGCCCTACCTGCTGCTGATCGACGAGATCAACCGCGGCGACGTCCCGAAGATCCTCGGTGAGCTGATCACGCTGCTGGAGCCGGACAAGCGGGGGCTGCAGGTCACGCTGCCCACCGGCGGGCGCTTCGCCGTGCCGTCCAACGTCCACATCCTGGGGACGATGAACACCGCCGACCGCAGCATCCGACTGCTGGACTCGGCGTTGCGGCGCCGGTTCGCTTTCCATGAGCTGCTGCCCGACACCGACGCCCTCGACGGGCAGAAGGTCGGGGACGTGGATCTGGGCCTGCTGCTCCGGGAGCTCAACCGCCGCGTCGTCAAGGAGCTGGGGCGGGAGCGGCAGATCGGGCATTCGTTCTTCATGCCGGGCGGTGAGCCGGTCGACAGCGAGGCCGAACTGGCCGCGATCGTGCGCACCGAGGTGCTGCCGCTGCTCCAGGAGTACGCCTACGACGACTACTCGATGCTGTCCCGGTTCCTCGGCCAGGAGATCGTCGACGTGCAGGCTCATACCGTCGCCGGGCTGAGCGACGAACGGCTGGTCGCGGCGCTCTCCACGGAACTCCAGGCGAGCGCGGGCGAATAGTGAAGACGGTCATCGTCCCGGAACACAAGAGCCGGCGGGTGCCGGGCCTCTCCCCCACCGCTTCGGATCTCGCCGCCGTCGAATCGGCGGACCTGGCGAAGCGCATCACGATGCGCTGGCTCCGAAACGGCGACCTGGAAATCGTGGCCGGGTCCCATGTCGGCGTGGTCGATCTCGACTGCGTGTCCGTCCACGTCCAGCCGAAACTGGCCGGGTCGGAACTCGGAGTGCTGGAGATGATCGACTATGCCGCCGGGCTGCGCTCTCTTCGAGAGCTTCCACTGCTGAGGCCTCTGGCGACCGGATTGAGCTTGCGCGACCTCGTGTGCCTGCTGCTGACACGGGAGTGGCGACCGGTTGCTCCGTCATGGGTTGCGGCGCGACTACCTGCGGCGGGAGGACGCGCTTCCGGTGGTCCGTGGGCGCCTGCTGGTAGAGCGGCAGGTGACACGGCGATACGGGATGCTCGACCGGCTCGAATGCAGGTACGACGAGCGCAGCGCCGACATACTCGACAACCGGTTGTGCGGAGCGGCGCTGCATTTCGCGGCCCGTGCGGCGAAGGACGCGGAGGTGCGCACCACGGCCCGGCGCCTCGCCGCCGACTTCGGCGGGGTCTGCACCTTCGACGGTTTCGATGTGCGGTCGGCTGCGGAACACCTCACCTACCATCGGGCGAACGAGCACTATCGCGATGCGCACCGGTGGGCCAGGATGCTGCTGGACGGCTCTTCCTTCACCGACCGGCACACCAGAAACAGCCGGGTGACCCACGCCTTCATGGTCGACATGAACGCGCTGTTCGAGGATTTCGTCACGCGGCTGCTGCAGGACGCCTTCAGCGGATCCGACGTCTCCGTGCGAGCGCAGGAGAGTATGCCCAGGGCGATTCGCGGCGAGGGCGGTGGGTCCTACACCGAGATCCGCCCGGACATCCAGCTAGTTCAAGGGCGGGGAGCGAACGCTCGACGCTGCTCCATCGACGCCAAGTACAAGCTCTACGCGGAGAGGAACGTCGCGACGTCCGACCTGTTCCAGGGGTTCGTCTATGCGCAGGCGGCCGGGGGTTCGGCGGCGGCACCGACCGCCTTCATCGTTTACGCGAGCGACCGCAACGTCCCGTCCAGGACGGTCACGCTCCATCGGGGAGACGACGCGGTGGCCGCCCGGGTCACATATGTCGCGGTCAACGTGCCAGAGGTGCTGGGGTCCCTCGCTGCGCGGGACAAACTCCTCGCCGATCTACGCGGCCTGATGGCGCCGTCGCGCCGAGTACCGTCCGCAGTCGGCGCCTCAGCCGGGTAGCGGCCAACCCGCTCTATCGCGCTCCGATGTGCGGGTTCGTAGTTGAGGGTTGACAGCGTCCGCTGGTTGGTATGTGCTCTCAGCACCGCCCTCAATAACGACCCGATCAGGGAGGGATGCCGCGATAGCGATATGTTAGCGATAACATTTCTGCCTTTCAGGGAAGGGCATACAACGCCTGACCCCTGCAGATGTTCCCAAGGCTCGCTGCTCCCACATGTGAGCGCTAACTCACCTGCCGATCAGAGTAGGTACCGCTGCGCGTCCAGCAGCAGGAATGGAGGGTTTGTACGATGATTCTGTTACGGCCGGCGCACTGGAAAAGGAAACTGCTGTTCGTCGCAACGGTCGCCGCGGTCGGGATCGCCGGTCTGGTGGGGATGCCGGGGCGGTCCCTGGCGGCCGGGACGCTGCCGTGCGACATCTACGCGTCCGCCGGGACGCCCTGCGTCGCCGCGCACAGCACCACCCGGGCGCTGTTCGGCTCCTACGGCGGCCGCCTCTACCAGGTGCGCCGCGCCTCCGACAACGGCACCCGCGACATCGGGGTGGTCGGCGCCGGCGGGTACGCCGACGCCGCCGCGCAGGACGCGTTCTGCGGCGGCACCACCTGCGTCATCACGGTCATCTACGACCAGACGTCCCGCCACAACGACCTGACCCCGGCCCCGCCCGGTGGCGTCGGCGGCCAGGACGCGCCGGTCCCCGCGGACGCGCTGCCGATCACCGCCGGCGGCCGCACCGTCTACGGCGCCTCGTTCTCCGGCCACATGGGATACCGCGACAACTCCACGTCCGGCATCGCCACCGGAAGCCAGCCCGAGGGCATGTACATGGTCACCACCGGGACGCATTACAACAGCAGTTGCTGCTTCGACTACGGCAACGCCGAGACCAACAACCTGGACAACGGCAACGGCCACATGGACGCCATCTACTTCGGCACCCTGTGCTGGTTCTCGCCCTGCCACGGTTCCGGCCCGTGGGTGATGGCCGACCTGGAGAACGGGCTGTTCCAGTCGAACACCGGCGGCAGCCAGAACACCGGTTACACGGGCAACCGCAACCCGTTCGTCACGGCGATGCTGAAGAACAACGGCACGAACTACTTCGCCATCAAGGACGGCAACGCGCAATCGGGCGGGCTGTCCACGCGCTATTCCGGGGCCTTGCCCACCTCGCCCTCCGGCTATTCGCCGATGCACAAGGAAGGCGCGATCATCCTCGGCATCGGCGGCGACAACAGCAACACCGCCATCGGCTCCTTCTACGAGGGCGTGATGACCTCGGGCCTGCCGTCCGACGCGGCGGAGAACGCCGTCCAAGCGAACATCGTCTCGGTCGGCTACGGCGCGCCGAGCCCGGTCGCGGCGGGCACGCTCAACCCCGGCTCGACCATTTCACTGCGCGCGACGACGGCCTGCTGCACCACGCGCTACATCCGCCACCAGAACGACGGCGTCGTCACGTCGGAGATCTCGTCGGGCAGTTCGTCCCTCGACAAGAACGACGGGAGCTGGATCGTCCGCAGGGGCCTGGCGAACAACTCTTGCGTTTCGTTCGAGTCGCGCAACTACCCCGGTGACTTCCTGCGGCACTTCGACTACCAGCTCTACCGGCAGCCGATGGACGGATCGGCCATCTTCCGTGCCGACGCCACATTCTGCCCGCAGGCCGGGAAGAGTGGCAGCGGAACGTCCTTCGCGTCCTACAACTACCCGGACCGTTTCCTCCGCCACTACAACGACACCCTTTACATCGCCAGCAACGGCGGCTCGCACGCCTTCGACGCGTCCGCGAACTGGGCCGCCGATGTCACCTGGGCCGTCACCGCCCCCTGGGCTCCCTGAAAGAGCGCGAGCCGCCCCCGGCCTGGAGGGCGGCTCGCCCGCGTCAGGGGACGATGGTCACGGTCAAGGCGTCGACGCGATAGGTGCCCGGCTGGGGGCGGACGGTCTCGGCGATGGCGTGGCAGACGGCGTCCGGGAGGGTGATCTCCAGGGCATGGTCGGCGTCGTTGTGCGTCACGGACTGGCCCGGGAGAAGCGCGATGGGGCGGCCGGGGCCGCGCAGGATCAGCGGGTTGCCGTGCGGGACGCGCGCCGGCAAGACGCGCGTGAACTGCGGGACATGCCTCGCACCGATCTCCAGCGTCACACCGTTCGACGTGTCGGCGCCGAGCTGGTGGAAGAACAGGTAGCCGGTGCCCGACCCCTCACGCCGCGACCCCTCCCGGACGGTATCGGCGACCCCGGGGACGTCCGCGAGAGACGTGCGATCCAGGTTCGTCACCAGCAGCGGGAGGTGCGGCGCCATCGCGTCCATCAGGCCCGCGACGTGCCAGGACTGGGCCGCGTGCAACTCGTCGGTCGTGATGCCGACGAACTGGAGGAAGGCGACCTCGCCCAGGGGCGTCCCGGCGCGGCCGAGTTCGGGGTCGAGGACGAACGCGCCCGCGCAGACCGCCGAACCGGGGCGCTCCGGGTCGAGCGGGTCCGGGAACTCGATGTAGTGGCCCGGCTCGAAGTCGTTGCCGCTGTTCGACACGTACGACGCCAGCTTCTCCAGGTGCGCCATCGCCCAGTTCGGCGCGGCCGTCTCACCCGGGAGGCGCGGGACGCGCAGCGTGAACTCGTAGCCGCGCTCCTCGAACGGCGCGGTCAGCGCGTAGCCGATGAGGTGCCAGTGCGGCACCGGCTCCGTGCGCGGGTAGACGGCGATCGTGTTGGTGACGAACTGCCCCATCGGCATCGGCCCCATCGGCCGGTAGGGCATCGGCGCGTCCCACTCCAGGCGCTCGGCGTCCCCGTACCGCGCGTTGAGCACCCCATCGATCGCGTTCCATCCGTCGACGTTCAGCATCCTGCTCCCTCTGGACGATCACATGTCCAGGTACAGACGCGGGAGAGCTGATCTTGGTTCAGCCGTCGACGTCCGAGTCCGGGGGCTGCAGCTTGGCCGCGATCGCGTAGTCGATCTGCACGTCGCGGTAGGTGACGTGCTCCTCCACCTCGTCCGGGACGTTCGTGCGGTAGCTGCCGGACGACGACTCGGCGGAGGCGTCACCGGAGAACTCCACCGAACTCTCCGGGACGACCTCGAAGCGCAGTTCATCGGCCTTGATGCTGGCTGTGAAGAGGATGTCGGCCGTCCGCCGGACCTCGGCGTCCGGACGCTCGTCGCCGCTCATGAACGCCCCGCCCCGCCGGAGACCAGCCGGAGCAGCGCCCGTCCCAGATCGCGCACGGACTCTTCGGCCTCGTGGAGCGCCTCCTCCATGGATCCCGACCCGCCGGGCTCACCACCGCCATCGCCTTCATCGGGCCCGCTCTCCGGCGGGTCATCGCCCTTGGCGTCCTCGGTTCCCTTGGCGTCCTCGGTTCCCTTGGCGTCCTCGGTTTCCTTGCGGTCGTCGCCGGACTCCTCGGTCTTCTCCGTGGACGCCTTGGGACGTTCCGTTTCGGACGAGGTATCCGCCTCGCCCGCGGCGCCTGCGGCCTTGCCCGCTGCGCCCGCGGCGCCCGCAGCGCCTGCCTTGCCCGCCTCGCCTGCAGCGCCCGCAACGCCCGACGCGGCCGATTCCGCAGCCTGTCCAGTGCCTTTGCCGACACCTTCGACCGCCCCGCCCGCACCCTTGCCGACATCCTGGACCGCCCCGCCCGCACCCTTGCCGACATCCTGGACCGCACCGCCCGCGCCCTCACCGACGCCTTGCACGGCACCACCAGCACCCTCGCCGACGCCCCGCACTGCGCCGCCCGCGCCTTCACCGACCTCTCGCACGGCGCCACCCGCGCCCTTGCCGACGTCCTCGACAGCACCGCCCGCACCCTTACCAACGTCCCGGACGGCACCACCCGCGCCCTTACCAACGTCCTCGACAGCACCGCCCGCACCCTTACCGACATCCCGGACGGCACCACCAGCGCCCTTGCCCACCTCGCCGACGGCGGCGCCGGTCCCGGAGCCGATGTCGCGCGCCGCCGCCTCCACGCCGCGTCCGACATGCTGGAGAAGCTCCGGGTTGCGGTCGAGGGTGGTCAGGACCCGGTCGACGATGACGGCCACGTTGTCCAGCCGGACGTCGAGCCGCGCCTGCGCCTGAACTCCCTTGATCTCCAGCTTGACCCTGCCGAGGAACACGTCCGCGCCGACGTTCAGCTTGAGCAGGTCGAGGACCTGGGCGACGAGCGAGACGTGCGCCTCCAGGTTCTCGACCTCAAGCGAGATCTCCTCGACTTCGACTTGGGGGACGTTGAGGTAGACGTCGGGCCCCTCGCTCTGCTTCCGCTCAAGCTTCTGCCTGCCAGACGCGTCGCTGTCCATCGCTCCCCCAGAGCCTCGGCCGGTCTCTGCCTCCGTGTCACGACCCGCTACCCGACGCCTACCAGCGAAAACGTCGGGGCTCTCAGGCACTGCTCCCGGCCTTCTCCTTGTCGCGGGCTTCCTTCTCGGCCTCCTGGCCCTCTGGCTCCTCCTTCTCCTTCTGGCCTTCCGGCTCCTCCTGGCCCTCTGGCTCCTTCTGGTCCTTCTCCTCCTCCTGATCCTTCTGCTGCTCCTGGCCTTCCTGCTTCTCCTGTTCCTCCTTGAGGGCGTCCTCATGGGTCTTGACGACCTCGCCGTCGCGAATCTCGCCGCGCCAGCCCTCGACTTCCTCCTGCTTGAGGAGAGCCTGGGTCATCATGTGGCGCTTGATGTGCTTGAAGTCCAGGCGGAGCCGGCGCCCCTGGGCCCGCCACAGGTTCGCGGTCTTCTCCACGAAGCCGTCCGGGTGGTACTCGGCGACCAGCAGGATCCGCGTCATGGTCGGGGCCAGCTCATGGAACGTCACGGCGCCGTCGACGTAGCCCTTGGATCCCTTGGACTTCCAGATGATCCGCTCGTCCGGCACCTGCTCGATGATGTTCGACTCCCAGCTGCGATGCGACAGGAAGATCTGCGCCCGCCAGTTGATCTTCTCGTCCGACTCCTGCTCGACGCTTTCGACCTTCCGCGTGATGGTCGGGTAGTCGGCGAACTGCGTCCACTGGTCGTAGGCGACACGGCGCGGCAGTCCCACATCGAACTGCTCGATGATGTTGACCACCTTGGGACCGCCACCGGTCCCCTTGCCGTCCCCGCCGTCCTTACCGCCACCGAAGGGCAGGGCGTTCTTCACCTTCTCCTTCGCGCCGGTCATGCCCGCGCTGACCCCCGCCTTGAGCGGGGACTCCCCCTCGGCGAGCTTCTTCGCGCCCGCGGCGGCCATCTTCGTGCCGGTGTCCCCACCGTCCGCGGCGTCGGTCAGCCGCTGGGTCATGTCCTGGATCTTCCCGCTGGCCCCCGTGATCGCCCGCACCATGAGCGCCTGGACGAGATCCCGGCCGGCTTCCTTGAGCTGCTCAACGGGTAGCTCCTTGCTCTGGTCTCCGCCGCCCGTGTCCGCCATGGTCATCACTTCGCTCGGTAGACGATGCCTCGTACACCCCCGCCATAGCCCCAGAAATCGCCACGAAACGACCGCCCCCCGCCCCTGACCAGCAAAAAGCAAAGATCTACCGCCCCTTGCCACCCCCACCGCGTCTCCACAGCGCCACCCCTTTCGCCGCAGCAGGGCGTCCAGACACCAAACGGCCCCGCCCACATGCACAGTGGGCGGGGCCGCAGGGAACGTCAGGCGAAGAGGTCTTCGGCCTTGTCTACGAGGGCCGAACGCTTGGCCCAACGCTCAAGCTGATCGGTATCCATGCAGCTCGTAACGCGCTGACGCGTCTCGCCCGAGACAGTGATCCCCCGAGCCTCCAACACAATGAGAACCGCCCTCGCCATCCCCTCAGCACGCACCTCAGCACGCGCCTCAGCAAGGCCTTCGGCGCGGCCCTCAGCACGGTGTTTCTTGGCGAAGTCGGACTTCCACTCATAGCCCTCAAGCGTCATCGTGCCCTCCCGCAATATCGGCAGGACTGAACCAACCGTCAGTCCAGCAGGTCCTCAGCCCGGTCAACGACCGCAGCGCGCCTGAGCCAGCCCTCAAGCTGGTCAGAGTCGACACAACTCATGACGCGCTTACGCACCTCATTGGGAACCGCGATCCCACGACCTTCCAGCACCAGAAGGAGCGCCTTCGCCTCCCCCTCGGCACGTCCCTCGGCACGGCCCTTGGCGCGGTGAGCCTTGGCGAAGTCGGACTTCCACTCGTAGCCCGCAAGCGTCATCGTGCCCTCCCGCAGTATGGGCAGTCCGGGCCGGGCGTCAGTCCAGGAGGTCCTCAGCCCGGTCAACAACCGCAGCCCGCTTGAGCCAACGCTCGAGCTGATCGGAGTCGGTACAGCCCAGGACACGCCTGCGCACCTCGTTCGGAACCGCGATCCCGCGACCTTCCAGCACCAGGAGGAGCGCCTTCGCCTCGCCTTCGGTGCGGCCTTCGGCGCGGTGGGTCTTGGCGAAGTCGGACCTCCACTCGTAGCCCACGAGCATCATCGTGCCCTCCCGCAGTATGGGCAGTCCGGGCCGAGCCTCAGTCCAGGAGGTCCTCGGCCCGCTCGACCACGGCAGCGCGCTTGAGCCAACGCTCGAGCTGGTCGGAGTCGGTGCAGCCCATGACACGCTTACGCACCTCATTGGGAACCGCGATCCCGCGACCTTCGAGCACCACGAGGAGCGCCTTCGCCTCCCCCTCGGCGCGTCCCTCAACGCGGCCCTCAACGCGGCCTTCGGCGCGGTGTTTCTTGGCGAAGTCGGACTTCCACTCGTAGCCGGCGGTCTTCACGATCTCCTCCAGGAGCTTTCGGGCGGCTTCGGAGAACTGCTCAGCCAGGTAATCATCGTACAGACAACCGTGGTCGTGCTCCTTGGCTGCGACGACGGCGATGGCGGCGGCCACGCTGGTCAGGACGGCTTCGGCGTGCGGGCCATCGGCGTGGGCGGGGGCGCTGTAGACCGCCAGTTCGGGGAGTTGGCGGGCCTGGTCGGGGTCGGTGACGGGGGGGCAGCATGCCGGGGTGGACGGTCAGGGGCCGCAGCGCCCATTCGGGATGGCCCATGTCGATCGGCTGGGCGCAGCGCTCCGCGACCGCCGCATTGGGGCAGAAGACCAGCAGGGTCGCTCCGCACCTGTGGCGGTGCCGGAGCAGTGCCGCGTAGGCGGGCCAGCTGAAGATCTTGTCCTCGTCGAACTTGAGTTGGGACTCCACGATGATTCCGTGGCTCGGCTTCTTGGGGTCGTCGAGGACGACGGTGGCGTCGCAGCGCAGCTCGGCCGGGCTCAGACCGGCGAACGACTCCGAGGACAGGGTCGCGGCATCGTAGGGGATGTCCAACCCGAAGACGGTCTGCAGGATCACCGGGGCGAGCACGGGCTTCTCACGGACCAACTCGAGTGGCATCTCGTGATCGGTTGATGGCATGACGAGCAAACTAACGGTAATCATAGGCTCGCGGAGCGTTAAAGGCGCTCGGAGGCGGGTCATTTGACGACTTGGCCCGGGTGGACTGTTTCACCTGGTCAGACAGGGTGATGCGAGGTGTCTGCTTTGCCTGTTGGCTGGGGGTAGATGGGGCCAGAAGGGCGAGTGCCGGATGTACGCGACGCCTACGTCGGCGGTCTCGTGGAGGGGGCCGAGGCCGGAGGTGGGCCGGCCTCGGCGGGGTGGGTTGGGGTGGGTCAGATTTCCAGGGCGCCTTGGGGGTGGCCGTGGGCGCGGCCGCAGGCGGTCAGGGCGAGGACGCCGTGGCCCTCGACGCGGGTGTGCGGGCCGAGTGCCTCCGGGTTCACCGACAGCTGCTCGGCGATCGTGGTGGCGTCGGCGGTCTCAAGGTCTTCGGGGAGGTCGTCGTCCCCGAACTCTTCGAGGTCCGGGAGGTGGTGGCCCTCCTCGGCGGCCAGGGAGCCGAACTGCTCCTCCGGCTCCTCGGAGTCGTAGTAGCGGACGATCTCGCCCTTCTCGGCGATGCACCAGGACGTCCATCCGTCGCCGCCGCTCACGCCGTACCAGTGGACGGTGCCGAAGTGGTCGCTCAGGCTCCGGCAGCGGGCGAGGACGATGTCGCGGAAGGCTTCGTCGTCCTCGTCCTCGTTCCCGTCGTCGCCCAGGCCGCTGATCAGGTGGGCGTCTTCAGAGTGATGGCCGAAGACCAGCGTCCAGCCGTCGAAGGCCGGGGAGACGTACACGCGGGAGCAGCCGCCATGCTCGGCGTCCGCGTGGGTGTCGTTGGTCCATGCCGACTGGCCGAGCCGCATCGTCACCGGTTCGGGGTCGCTGAGGCCGAACGCCTCCAGGACGGCCTTCTGGTCGGTCGTCGGGACGGCGTACCAGGCGCCGCAGAGGTGCATGGGTTCCGGCGTCTCGTTCGCGAGCTTGATGCGAATCAGGCGCCGGATGAGGTCCTGGTCGCGGTCCTCCATGGCGGACGGTCCGGCAATGGCGGCGATGGCCTGTAGGGCGGGCACGCGGCGGCGGCCTGCGGTGCTGGAGCGACGGACATCCCTGAGCAGGGGCAGCACCTCGGGGCCGATTCCCTGGAGGGCCCAGATGATGCGCTGCCGGACGTCGGCGTCGGGGTCGTCCAAGAGGGCGATCAAGTCGGGGGCATAAGGAAGAGCAGCCTCGCCCTTCAACTGCAGCGTGTACGCGACGTCCGCGCGGACGGTCGGGCTCGGGTGCCGCAGACCGGGGACCAGCGCCGACAGGTCGTCGAGCTTCAGGCCGCAGAGCGCCCAGCCGCAGCGGCGGGCGACCTCGGTGGTGGGGGCCGCCGCTATCGCTTCGAGCAGCGGGTCCAGGGAAGGACGCCCGATATTGCGCAGCACGGTTGCGCTGGTGCTCCACTCGACCGGTGAGTCCTCGTCGCAGAGGACGTCCAGGACGGGGCGCACGGCCGGGGCGCCGAGCTGGACCAAGGCATCGCTCGCGGACTTGTGGTCCGGTCCGGCCAGTCGCTCTATAAGAGCCTGTATCTCCACGGACAGGATGATTGCATCAGTCAGTGACTTTCAGGATTCCGTGGGCGCCGGATTCGCCGTGTCGCATGTCGTGGTCGACGAAGGGATAGTGGCCCGCTTCGGGGACGACGGTTTCGACGAAGCCGCCCTGGCCGGGGGCCAGGTCGAGGATCTGCGCGCCGCCCGGGTCGCCCTTGCGCAGCAGGTAGGCGCCCTCCTTGTAGAGGGTGTCGAACTGGGCGCCGACGATGTGGAATGCGGTGCTGGAGGAGGGTCCGGCGTCCACCACCCAGACGCGGACGCGGTCACCGGTGCGGGCGGTGAGCGGGGCGTGGTCGTAGCCGGCGGCGGTGCCGTTGAACATCCACGCGTCCGGGCGGCCGTCGCGCATCTTGCCCACCTGCGCCTCCGAGCCGGGCGTGCCGAGGTACAGCTCGCCTTGGACCAGGACGTACTCGCGGTCGGCGCGCGGGAGGTTCGGTGGGTCGATGACGACGGCGCCGTACATGCCGTTGGCGATGTGCTGCAGCATCGGCATCGTCGAGCAGTGATACAGCCACGCCCCGGCATGCTCAGCGGTGAACCGGTACGTCAGCCGCTCCCCCGGCTGGATCGTCCGCATGGGTACGTCCGGGGCCAGGCTGCCGGCGTGGAAGTCGATCCCATGACCCATGGTCGTGTCGTTGACCAGGGTGATCACGAACACGTCCCCGACCCTGCCGCGCAGCACCGGGCCGGGGACGCTGCCGCCGAACGTCCACATCGTCTGCCGGACGCCTGGCGCCACCTCCAACTCCCGGTCGGTGGCACGCAACTCCACCCGATGCTCCTTCGCCCCAGGGGCGGGCTTGAGGGAGGCGTCATAGGGCTTCCAGCCCGCCGACGGACGGGCCGACAGATCGAGCTGGCCGATGCCCATCGCCTGGTGATCCATCGACGGCGCCGCCGATGGATCATGCCCCGCATGCGCGCCGGTCGTCTTGATCTGCATCGTCATCCCGGCAGCACGATGTCCCGGGACAGTGCACCAGCCGTCCACGGCCCCCTTCAACGGCGGCACGGTCAGCGTCGCCGACTCTCCCTGATCCAACATTGGCGTCGCCTGACCCGACGCCAAACGCAGGTCGTGCTGCATCGCATCCTTGTTGGTCACGCGCAACACCAACCGCGTCCCGGGCGCGGCCTCGATCGTCCCCGGCCGGATCCGCATGTTCGCCAACGTCACGTCCACCACACGCGTCCCCGACGCGGCCACGGTCCCGGGAGACGAATCGCTGCTGCCCGCCGCCACCCCCACAGCCAGGGCCGAAAGGACAACCCCGGCAGTAATGCCCGCGACGACCGGTGACGGCCGGTGCGAGCGGAGAATGGTCGCCACCGCCAGCAGGACGAACGCAGCAAGCGCGGCCAGGACGACGATCCAGCCACCCCGGTTCGCCCATGCCGGCACCGGGAGGACGAGCAGCGGCACCGCGACGTTGATCGCCGCCACCCGGACGATCCAGAAGCGCTCGATGAGCCCGGCGTTCGCCTTCAGCGCCGCCGGGCCGCCGCCCAGCACGACCGGGAGCAGGAAGGTCAGCGCGCCCAGGAGCGTCTGCCCCACGAAGCCGACCAGCACGAGCGGGAGCAGCCCCGAGAGGCTCTGCCGGGATGCGTCCGCCAGCAGTGTCACGGCGAACCAGAGTGTTCCGGCGGCGAGCATCCAGGACGCGGGCGTGTGCGGGCGCCGCTGCAGGAGTGTCCGGACGAACGGGACGAGGGCGAGCGCCGCAGCACCCGCGTAGACCACGAGTCCGGCGACGACGATCCAGCGCAGTTCGGCGAGCAGGCCGCCCACCGCGATCCCCAGACCCGGCACGGCGACGCGCAGCGACCAGCGTGCGATGCGGCCCGTGCCGTCCACCATCCGGGTGCGGAGGACGGTCGGCCACAGCGTGAACAGCGTGCCGAGCACCGCGAGCCCGACCCAGCCGAGGATGTTGACGTGGGCGTGCGCCTCGCGCATCGGCGCGTGCCACTGCGACGGGACGCGGCCGGACGCCATCAGTCCGCCCAGCGTCCCGCCCACGATCAGGGCCGCGCCGGCCCACAGGTACCAGCCGACGACGTGCGCAAACCGCCCGCCCAGGGCGCTTCGGCCGCGCAGGGCCAGCACGCTGATGTGCGCCGCGACCACGCCCACGACCGCGACCGCGCCACCGACCGCCACCCACGGGAAGCCTTCGGAGACCCCGTACAGCACCGCGACGATCCCCGCGTTCAGCGCGGCGAGCCGCGTCACCGGCCACCAGTCGGGCGGTGCCGGGACGCGCAGCAGCGCCGACGCGAAGTGCTCCGTCCACGTCACGATGGCGTTGGTCACCGCGCCGAGCAGGAACAGGTGGATGAGCAGCCAGCGCGGCGCGGGCAGCTCGTGCCGGACGAGCGCGGCGGCGACGGTCAGCGCCAGCCAGACGAGCACGACCCCGTTGGCGGCGGCGTGCCAGGTCGCACGCGGGCGGCGCGGCGTCGGGGGCGGCGGGCCCACCTTGGGGCGGATGCCGATGGACGTCATGACCGTTCCCTTTCGACCGGCCGCGGCGCGGCCCCTCCCGCAGGCCGCGGCGCGGCCCCTCCCGCAGGCTGCTGCCTGACGCCTCCCACCAGCCGCGACGCGGCCGCCGCGCACGCGCCGAAGAGCAGCAGCGACACCTCGCCGAGCACTCCCCCGGCCGTCCGCGCCACGGAAGAGCCCGCCAGGTCGCCACCCACGCGCAGCAGCAGCGAAGCGTGCAGCAGGACCAGCGGCGCGTACAGGACGGGGTGGTACGGCAGCCGGATCCGCAGCACGGCGGGCAGGATCACCGGCGCGTGCCCGAACACCATCGACATCACGAAGCCGAGGAACACCGCGTGCAGGGCGGCGTCGTAGGCGCCGCCGCCGGGACGTCCGGCGATGAGCCAGATGGTGCCGGCGGCGGCGAGCCAGGCGTACCCGGCGAGGAGGCAGGCGGCGGCGAAGCGGGGCAGGCCGGTCCCCCGGACGGTGCGGCGGGCGATGTCGTGGACGGCGAGCCAGCCCGCGAGGGCGGCCATGCCGAGGCCGGTGAGGCGCCAGCCCGGTTCGGCCCACCACACGGAGACGGCGGCGCCCGCGCCGATCAGCGCGGCGGTGGCGACGAGGCCGTCGGAGGCGCGGCGGCCGAGGAACGCGACGCGGGCGAGTTCGAGGCGCTCGCCCGCGATCGTGAGGACGAGGAACGCGGCGAGCCACGGGACGATGTCGCCGACGCCGCGGCCGCCGATCCACAGCAGCCCGGCGGCGTACCAGGCGACGGCGCCGGCGGTCTGGACGGCGAGGTCCCGCCCGGTTCGGCGGCCGAGGACGGCGATGTAGACCGCGACGAGCCAGCCGCCGGCGGCGGTGAGGAGCACGCGTCCGGGGGCGGCGAACCCGGCGGCGGTGGTGAGGGCGCCGAGGCCGGCGAGGGCGGGCGACGCGTAAGCCCAGGGGCGGCCGAGGGCGACGGCGCGTTCGAGGGAGATCAGCGTGCCGAGGAAGCCGAGCGCCATCAGCGGGCCGTGCTGCTGCGCGAACGCGGTGCGCGGCAGCGGGACGTCGACGTCCAGCAGGGTGAGGGCGCCCCACAGCCCGGCGATGAGGGAGAGCAGCGCGCCGGCGAGCAGCGGTAGCCGGCGCGCCGCGAGGCGGGGTGCGGCCCGGGGGCTTCGGCCGTGTACCCCGGCTCCCTGATTCTCCATGGCAGCTATTATAAATACAAGCAGCGTTGTGAAAAATACGCCGGCATCGAGGAGTGCGCATGACCACATCGACCGCGAGCCCGCAGCAGGAGACGGTGCGGGCCATCCTGGACCACCACGAGCGGCTCGGCCGGACCCTGGCCGACCACGCGCTCACCATCGCCCGCGCCGTCGACCAGCTCGTCGCCCCCTACGAGCGGCGCGACACGCTCGTCGCGTTCCTGAAGGAGGAGATCGTCCCGCACGCCGAGGCCGAGGAGGCGACGCTCTACAAGGCGGCGGAGGAGGTGCCGGAGGCCCGGCTGCTGCTGCGGGCCATGCTGCGCGAGCACGCCGTCCTGCGGGACCGCGTCGCGGCGCTGGAGGCGGCCCGCACGCCCGCGGAGGCGGTCGGCGCCGCGGCGGCCGTCAACGCCCTGTTCCAGTCGCACCTGGAGAAGGAGAACGAACTCATCCTGCCCGCGCTCGTGGACGCCGGTGTGAAGCTCGACACGCTCCTCGACGGCATGCACGAGATCCTCGGCAAGGACGAGGGGTCCCACGGCGGCGACCACCACTGCACCTGCGGCGGCCACGACGACCCGGGCACGCCGGGCGCGACCGCCGAGGTCGCCGACGGCGAGCTGGACGTGCGGACGCTCGTCCCCGCGCAGCGCCACCAGCAGATCTTCGCCGCGTTCGGCGGGCTCACCGCCGGGACGGCGTTCGTCCTCGTCAACGACCACGACCCGAAGCCGCTGTACTACCAGTTCGCCGCCGAGCACCCCGGCGAGTTCACCTGGGACTACGAGGAGTCGGGTCCCGAGGTGTGGAAGGTCCGCATCGGCCGTCCCTGACCTCGGGCGAGAGCACGCCTGACGGCCGCGGCGCGGCGGCCGTCAGGCGTTTCGCACGTTCGCGAACCCCGTCAGCACGTTCGCGAAGCCCGTCTGGACGTTCGCGAAGCCCGTCAGGACGGGTCGTAGGCGAGGTTCGGGGCGAGCCAGCGCTCGACCTCGGCGACCGGGAGGCCGCAGCGGACGGCGTAGTCCTCGATCTGGTCCTTGCCGACGCGGCCGACCGTGAAGTACCGGGACTCCGGGTGCGCGAAGATCAGGCCGCTGACGCTGGCGGCGGGCGCCATCGCGAACGACTCGGTGAGCTTCATGCCGAGGCGGCCGGCGTCCAGCAGGTCGAACAGCTGCTGCTTCAGGCTGTGGTCGGGGCTCGCCGGGTAGCCGAGCGCGGGGCGGATGCCGCGGAACCGCTCGGCGTGCAGGTCGGCCAGGTCGGGCTCGGCGCCGGGCTCGAACCAGGCGCGGCGGGCCTCCAGGTGGACGTACTCGGCGAACGCCTCGGCGAGCCGGTCGGCGAGGGCCTTGACCATGATGGCCTTGTAGTCGTCGTTCTGCTCCTCGAACTTCGCGGCGAGGTCCTCGGCGCCGAGGATCGTCACGGCGAAGCCGCCGAGGTGGTCGCCGGCGGGGGCGATGTAGTCGGCGAGGCAGCGGTTCGGGCGGCCCTCCGGCTTGGACGTCTGCTGCCGCAGCATCGGGAAGCGCGGCCCGCCCTCCAGGATGATGTCGTCGCCCTCGGAGTGCGCCGGCCAGAACCCGTACGCGCCGGACGCCTCGAACGCGCCGTCCGCGATGATCTGGTCGAGCAGCTGGTTGCCCTCGTCGAACAGCTCGCGCGCGACGGGCTGGTCGAGGATCGCCGGGTACTTGCCCTTCAGCTCCCAGGCCAGGAAGAAGAACTGCCAGTCGATCATCTCGCGGATCGCGGTGAGGTCGGGCTGGACGATCCGGACGCCGGTGAAGTCGGGCGTCGGCAGGTCGGAGAAGTCGACCTTCTCCCGGTTCTCCCGGGCCCGCTCGATGGTGAGCATGGGCCGGCGCTGCTTCTTCTCGTGCTGCTCGCGCAGCCGCGCCTGCTCCTCGCGGTTCGCGGCGTCGAGCGCGGCGGCGCGGTCCTCGTCGAGGAGGTCGGAGACGACGCCGACGACGCGGGAGGCGTCCAGTACGTGCACGGTCGTCGACGCGTAGGCGGGCGCGATCTTCACGGCGGTGTGCTGGCGGGACGTGGTGGCGCCGCCGATCAGCAGCGGCAGCCGCATGCCGCGCCGCTCCATCTCGGCGGCGACGGAGACCATCTCGTCCAGCGACGGGGTGATCAGCCCGGACAGCCCGACCGCGTCGGCGTTCTCCGCGATCGCGGTGTCGAGGATCTTGGCGGCGGGGACCATCACGCCGAGGTCGACGACGTCGTAGTTGTTGCAGCCGAGCACGACGCCGACGATGTTCTTGCCGATGTCGTGGACGTCGCCCTTCACCGTCGCGAGGACGATCTTGCCCTGGCCGCGGTCCTGCTGGACGCGCCCGGCGGCGAGCGCCTCCTCCTTCTCCTTCTCCATGAAGGGCTCCAGGTAGGCGACGGAGCGCTTCATGGCGCGCGCGCTCTTCACCACCTGCGGCAGGAACATCTTCCCGGACCCGAACAGGTCGCCGACGATCTTCATGCCGTCCATCAGCGGGCCCTCGATGACGTCGAGCGGACGGGCGGCCTGCTGCCGGGCCTCCTCGGTGTCCTCCTCGATGAAGTCGACGATGCCGTGCACGAGGGCGTGCGAGAGGCGCTGCGCGACCGGCGCGTCCCGCCAGGACAGGTCGACCTCGCGGACGGTGCCCTTGCCCTTGACGGTCTCGGCGAACGCCACGAGCCGGTCGGTGGCGTCGGGACGGCGGTCGAACAGCACGTCCTCGACGAGTTCGAGCAGTTCGGCGGGGATGTCCTCGTAGACGGCGAGCTGCCCGGCGTTCACGATGCCCATGTCGAGCCCGGCGCGCACGGCGTGCAGCAGGAACGCCGAGTGCATCGCCTCGCGGACGACCTCGTTGCCGCGGAACGAGAACGACAGGTTCGAGATGCCGCCGCTGGTGCGGGCGCCGGGGCAGCGCTCCTTGATGCGGGGCAGCGCGTCGATGAACGCCTTCGCGTAGCCGTTGTGCTCCTCGATGCCGGTCGCGACGGCGAGGACGTTCGGGTCGAAGATGATGTCCTCGGCGGGGAACCCGATCTTCTGCGTGAGCAGGTCGTAGGCGCGCGCGCAGATCTCGACCTTGCGGTCGGCGGTGTCGGCCTGGCCGGTCTCGTCGAACGCCATGACGACGACGCCCGCGCCGAAGTCGCGGATGCGGCGGGCCTGCGCGAGGAACGGCTCCTCGCCCTCTTTCAGGGAGATCGAGTTGACGACCCCCTTGCCCTGGACGGTCTTGAGCCCGGCCTCCAGCACGCTCCACCGGGAGCTGTCGACCATGATCGGGATGCGGGCCACCTCGGGCTCGGTCGCGATCAGGTTGAGGAACGTCGTCATCTCCCGCTCGCTGTCGAGCAGGTCGGCGTCCATGTTGACGTCGAGGAGGTTCGCGCCGCCGCGGACCTGCTCCAGCGCCACGTCGACCGCGGCCTGGTGGTCGCCCGCCTCGATGAGCTTGCGGAACCGCTTGGAGCCGGTGACGTTCGTCCGCTCGCCGATCATGATGAAGCCGGTGTCGGCGCCGATCTCGAACGGCTCCAGGCCGCTGAACCGGCTGGCCTTCGCCGGCTTGGCCACCTCGCGCGGCGCGAGGCCGCGCACCGCCTCGGCGATCTTCGCGATGTGCGCGGGGCCCGTCCCGCAGCAGCCGCCGACCAGGTTGACCAGGCCGGACTCGGCGAAGTCGCGCAGCAGGGCGCCGGTCTCCTCGGGCGTCTGGTCGTAGCCGCCGAACGCGTTCGGCAGGCCCGCGTTCGGGTGGCTGGCGACGTAGGTGCCGGCGATCCGCGCCAGCTCCTCCACGTGCGGGCGCATCTCCGCGGCGCCGAGGGAGCAGTTCACCCCGACGGCGAGCGGGTCGGCGTGCTCGATCGACCGCCAGAACGCCTCGACGGTCTGCCCGGACAGCGTCCGGCCGCTCAGGTCGACGATCGTCACCGAGATCCACAGCGGCAGCTCGGGGGCGACCTCGCGGGCCGCGGCGATCGCGGCCTTCGCGTTCAGCGTGTCGAAGATCGTCTCGATCAGCAGCAGGTCGACGCCGCCCTCGGCGAGCCCGGCGATCTGCTGCGCGTAGGACTCCTTGACCTGGTCGAACGTGACGGTGCGGTAGGCCGGGTCCTCGACGCGGGGCGACAGCGACAGGGTCACGTTGAGCGGGCCGACCGACCCGGCGACGAACCGGCCGCCGAACTCGTCGGCCGCCTGCCGGGCGAGCCGGGCGCCCTGCACGTTCATCTCGTGCACCAGCGACTCCAGGCCGTAGTCGGCCTGGGCGATGCGGGTCGCGGTGAAGGTGTTCGTCGTGGTGATGTCGGCGCCGGCGCCGAGGTACTGCCGGTGGACGTCCAGGATCACGTCCGGCCTGGTCAGGTTGAGCAGGTCGGGGTCGCCGGTGACGTCCTTGGCGTGGTCGCCGCCGACGCGGTCGCCGCGGTAGTCCTCGGGCTTCAGCCCCGCGCCCTGGAGCATCGTGCCCCAGGCGCCGTCGAGCACCGCGATCCGCTCGTCCAGAAGCTCGCGCAGATTCGTGTGGGTCATAGGTTTTCGAGCACCTCCCAGCTCATGTGGGAGGCGCCCTTGCGGAAGTCGGTGTGCCGGGCCCGAGCGTGGCGGGCTGACGCCCGTTGCAGCGCCTCTCGGACCCGTTCCGAGGTTACCTTCCCGAGATCCGGTGTGTCAGTCGCGTCCCACGATGCGGGCACGATGAGGTGATGCGCGCGCGACCGATCTCACCGTCACGGGTGGTCACCGAACTCTCCGAGCGGATCGCCGCCGCCGGGCGCGGTTCACGGCTCCGGGTCGCGGTCGACGGCGCGCCACCTGCGGCTCCGTGGGATCTCGCCGACGCGCTCGCCGCGCCGCTGCGCGCGCTCGGGCGGGACGTGGTCCGGGTGTCGGCGCGCGGCTTCCTGCGCCCCGCGTCGCTGCGCTACGAGTTCGGGCGGGACGACCCCGACGCCTTCTACGACGAGTGGCTCGATGTGAACGGGCTGGTCCGGGAGGTGCTGGCGCCGCTGGAGCCGGGCGGGACGGGGCGGGTGCTGCCGAGCCTGTGGGACGCCGAGCGCGACCGGGCGACCCGGGCCCGGTACGTGGACGTCCAGCCCGGCGGGGTGTGCCTGCTGGACGGATCGCTGCTGCTCGGCCGGGGCCTGCCGCTGGAACTGACCGTCCATCTGACGCTGTCGGCCGGGGCTCTCGCGCGCCGCACGCCGGATGACCGGATGTGGACGCTGCCCGCCTACGCGCGCTACGACGCGGAGGTGGACCCGGTGCGCACCGCGGACGTCGTCCTGAAGGTGGACGACCCCGAGCACCCGGCGCTGATCACCGCCGCCTAGGCCGCTCCGGGGCGCCATTCCTCCTGGTAGGCGGGGTGCGTGGCGTACGGGAGGGCCAGCAGGCGCAGCACCGATTCGCGGACGGCCTGCGCCGCCTCCGACTCGGACGTGCGATGGCCCTGCCCCAGGATCCAGGCGTTCTTCTCGTAGTCGTCGACGATCCGGCGCCTGGCGGCGACCTCGGCGAGCGTCCGGGCCGGGTGGTGGCGGGCGATGTGCTCGGCGTAGGCGTCGTTCTCGGCCTTGGCGACGAAGGCGGGGGCGTCCGCGTCGGTGTCGACGGTCCCGGAGGGCGTGGCCTTCCAGGGGGCGGACGCGCAGTCGCGGGCGATCTGCTCGTCCCGGGCCAGCCGGGCGCGGAGGAACTCCACCAAGTCCATGGGGCCATCCTGCCCTCTGCGAGGACGGGACGGCCCCATGGAGTTCAAGTGATCGGAATCAGGCGGCGCAGTTGCCGGTGACGGGCTTGCCCGCGAACCGGTCGGACAGGAACGCCATCGCGTCGGGCTCGCTCCAGAGCATGCCGGTCGCGTGCTCGGCGAACGTGTAGGTCTTCCAGGTCAGGTTCGCGCCCTTCGCGCACCACGCCTTGTGCAGGGTGTCGGCCTGCGCGAACGGGATGATCTCGTCGTAGACGGCCTGTGTCTGGAACACCGGGACGGACGGGGCGGTGGAGCCGAGCTTGTTCTCGTCCAGCCGCTGCCGCCACTCGGGCGTGGCCAGCGGGTCGCTGGTGGTGTAGTCGCTGATCTTCTTGAACAGCGTCCCGGCGAGGGTGCCGATGCCGTCGACGCTGACCAGGCAGAGGCTCTCGGCCTTCTTCAGCAGCTCGCGGCCGGCGTCGTTGAGGTACTTCTCCAGGTCCAGCTCGGGGTAGGCGGTGTCGTAGCCGACCGCCGCCATGAACATCAGGCCGACGAACGGGGAGCCGTCCAGGCCCTTGGCGACCGCCAGCAGGTCGGCGGGGACGCCGCCCGCGAACGCGCCCTTGATGTCCAGCTCAGGCGCGTAGCTGTCGGCCAGCTGCGCCGCCCAGCCCGAGGACGTCCCGCCCTGCGAGTAGCCCCACAGGCCGACCGGCGAGCCGCCGAGGCCGGCGTCCGGGAGGCGCTGCGCGGCCCGCGCCATGTTCAGCACGGCCTTGCCCTGGGAGCCGCCCACCTCGTAGGTGTGCTGGCCGGGCGTGCCGAGGCCCTCCATGTCGGTGACGGCGACGGCCCAGCCGCGGCTGAGCGCGTCCGCGACGAAGAACATCTCGTAGTCCATGCCCTGGGTGAGGGTGTAGGACGGGGCGCACGCGTCGCCGAGGCCGCGCGTCCCGACGGCGTAGGAGACGAGCGGGCGCTTGCCCGGGCCCGTCCACGCCTTGGTCGGGACGAGCACCATCCCGGACACGGCGGTCGGCGCGCCCTGCACGGTCTCCGACCGGTACAGGACCTGCCACGACGTGACGCCCTCGTACGGCGAACGGCCGATCGGGTCCATGCTGAACACTGCGGGGCGCGACCTGATGACGTCGCCGGGAGCGCCCGCCGGGAGCGGTGGGGGCGGCGTGTAGAACGGATCCTCGGCCGGGGGGCTGGTGTCCTGCGGTGCTGCGGCGGCGGTGCCCTGCAGGGCGGTCGCCGCCATGGCGAGCCCGACGCAGGACGCCGCCACGGTGCGCAGCACCCGGCGGACGGTGATGGACATGGCGGGCAACCCTTCGTCTTCGCCTGCCGTCGGCGTGACGGCCACCCGACCGTAACGTAATTGGACACTTACTCCAATGAAGCCCGGAACACATCGGCGCCGCCGGTTTTGTCGTGCGGCGACAAAAGCGGCGGCCTCAGTCCCGCAGCGGCGCGCGGACCGTGCGCCCCTTCCACGCGCCGCCCCTGCCGGCGCGGTGGCGGCGCGCGGAATCGACCGTCATGGCGGCGTACATGAGCGCCACGAGCGGCAGCCCGAGGGCGCGCAACGGCGACAGGCCGTAGAACCGGAGCATCGGCACATAGGTGAGGGTCAAGAGCGCCCAGGCGACGGCGCCCGCGGCCAGCGCCGTGCTGTCAGCGGCGACGGCCCCGGCGATGGTCGCGGCGGGCGGGACGGCATAGAGCAGCAGCAGGCCGAGGACGGTGCCCGCCAGCAGCGCGGGCGAGTAGCGCAGCTGGTGGTAGGCGCTGCGGGCGATCATCATCCACAGGTCGGCGAGGCGCGGGTAGGGGCGGCGGCTGACCACGTCCCGGCTCAGGTCGAGGCGGCAGCGCCCGCCGGCGCGCTTGATGAGGCGTCCCATCGCGACGTCGTCGATCAGCGCGCCGCGGATCGCCGCGACGCCGCCCGCCTTCTCCAGGACGTCGCGCCGGACGAGCATGCAGCCGCCGGCCGCGGCGGCGGTGCGGGCCCCGTCGCGGGTGACGCGGCGGAACGGGTAGAGCTGCGCGAAGAAGTACACGAACGCGGGCACGATCACCCGCTCCCAGCGGGTGCGGACGCTCAGCGTCGCCATCTGGGAGACGAGGTCGCGCCGCTCCCCGGCGGCCGCGCGGACGAGCCGCCGCAGGGTGCCGGGCACGTAGGCGATATCGGCGTCGGTGAAGAGGTAGAGGTCGGGTTCGCCGGCGGCGCGGACGCCCTCCGCCATCGCCCACACCTTGCCCGCCCACCCCTCGGGGCGCTCCCGCGCGGGGACGGCCCGCGCTCCGAGCCGGGCGGCCGTCTCGCCGGTGCCGTCGCTGCTCCCGTCGTCGACCACGACCACCCGGAACGCGCCCGGATAGTCCTGGGCGAGGAGCGTCGGCAGCGTCTCCGGCAGGATCGCCGCCTCGTCGCGGGCCGGGACGACCGCCGCGACCTCCGGCCACTCGGGCGGGTCGGGCGCGTCCGGCAGGCCGGGCCCGGTGCGCCAGAAGGCGCCGTGGCCGAACGCCAGGTACAGCCATCCGGCCAGTGCCGCCACCGCCGCGACGTCCACGATCACCATTCTCCGCAGCGTGGCACCGCGCCGGGGCGCCGTCCACCAGCCGGGTCAGCTCAGCGCGTCGAACGCCGAGCGGACGAGGGCGCGCTCCTCGGCGGTCACGTCCGCCGGACGGTGCGCGCACATGTTGTCGATCGCCGTCCGCAGCCGCGCCTCGGCGGCCTCGGCGGCGGAGGTGAGCGCGCCGACGACGGCGAGGGAGGTGGCCGCGCCGCGCGTCCCGGCGTCGAGCTTCTGGTGCCGCTCGAACTCCGCGGCGAGGCTGCGCAGCCCGGCCGCCTGGTCGGGCACCGGCAGCACGATCGCTCCGGCGGCGAGTGCCAGGTGCTCGTGGTAGCGGTCCTGCCAGGGCGTCCACCGCCAGCCGGGCCAGTGCGCGCCGGCCTCGTCGAGGACGCGGTCGAGGGTGCGGAGCGTCCAGACGCCCGCGCTCTCGGCATCGGCGTCGAGGTGGACGCCCTCGTCCGGGAAGGCGGGCCAGGAGACGACCGGCGACCAGCCCCGGTAGGCGTCCAGCGAGGCGACGCCGTTCTCGATCACCATGGACGCGGTGGCGCGGGCCATGTAGGCGCGGGTCACGCCGCCCCGGACGACGGTGACCAGGGTCGCCGGGGACGCCTCTTCGGCCGGCCGCACCGGAGGCACCGGGATCGGCAGCTCCCTCGGCAGCTCGCTACCGGGCGGGTAGACGTCGGGGTTCAGCTCGAACTGGGGCAGCGCGGCCATGAACTGCTCGGGGGTGCGGATGTCGTCCGGCACGGGGATGCCGCTCCAGCGGCGCACGCCCCGCTCGTCCTGCCCGACCGCGCCGGCGATCTCGCGGAGGCCGTCGTAGGCCCAGTCGAGCCGCCAGCCCGCCGGCCAGGTCCGCCGGAGGGCGGCGAGCGCCGCGGCCCGGTAGGCGGGGCCGTCGAGGCAGTCGGAGAACCAGAGCAGCCGCCGCTCGCCGCGGTCGATGAGGGCCGCCCCGCTGCACTCGCATTCGTTCATCCACGCGTCCACGCGCCGCTGCCCGCGCGCGAACCGCTCCGCGAACTCCGGCCCGGGGAGCATGTCCAGCTCGATGGAGTACCCGCCCCACTGGGAGTAGTACAGCTCCCAGGAGCCGCCGTCCTTGATCACATAGTGCGCCCGCTCTCCCATGAACGCCGATGGTAATCGAATCATTACACACCGTTGGGACGTTTCCGGGAATCGGCTCGCTTCGGCCGCCGGGCGACGCGGCGGCGGACGCTAGAGTCACGCGGGTGGACGATGCCCTCTGGAAGGCCCTCTGGAAGGCGGCCGGCACGCTGCGGGGCTCGGTCGACGCGGCGCAGTACAAGGACTTCGTTCTCGGGCTGGTGTTCCTCAAGTACGTCTCCGACGCGTCCGGCGAGGGGTCGTTCACCGTGCCGGACGGTGCGCACTGGGCGGACCTCACCGGCGAGCCCAGAGAGCCCGGAGAGCAGGGCGGGCTCGGCGCGCGGATCGACGCGGCCATGGACGCCGTCATGCGGGCCAACCCCGCCCTCGACGGCGCACTCCCGAAGATCTTCACCGGGGTCGACCAGCGGCGGCTCGGCGAGCTCGTCGCGGTGATCGGCGACGTCCGGTTCGGCGGGCGGGCCGCGCGGGACGTGCTGGGCGAGGTCTACGAGTACTTCCTGGAGAAGTTCGCCCGCGCGGAGGGCAAGCGCGGCGGCGAGTTCTACACGCCGCCCTGCGTGGTGCGGCTGCTCGTCGAGATCCTGGAGCCGTTCAAGGGGCGGGTGTACGACCCGTGCTGCGGCTCGGGCGGCATGTTCGTCCAGGCGGAGAAGTTCGTCCTCAGCCACCGGGGGCGGCTGGACGACATCGCCGTCCACGGCCAGGAGGCCAACGAGCGGACGTGGCGGCTGGCCAAGATGAACCTCGCCGTGCACGGGATCTCCGGCGACATCCGCCGTTCCGACACCTTCCACGCGGACGCGCATCCGGACCTTCAGGCCGACCACGTGCTGGCCAACCCGCCGTTCAACATGTCGGACTGGTACCGCGACCCCGGCGACCCGCGCTGGCGGTACGGCGTCCCGCCCGCCGGGAACGCCAACTTCGCCTGGATCCAGCACATCATCTCCAAGCTCGGGCCGGGCGGCCGCGCGGGCGTGGTGATGGCGAACGGCTCGATGTCGTCCCGGCAGTCGGGCGAGGGCGGGATCCGCGAGGCCCTGGTCGAGGCGGGCCTGGTGTCGTGCGTCGTCGCGCTGCCGGACCGGCTCTTCCGCAGCACCCCGATCCCCGCGTGCCTGTGGTTCCTCGACCGGACCCCGCAGGACCGCGTCCTGTTCATCGACGCCCGGCACATGGGGACGATGGTCGACCGCACCGAACGCGTCCTCACCGGGGACGACATCGCCCGGATCGCGGGCGCGTACCGTTCCTGGCGCAGCGGCGGCCACGCGGACGTCCCGGGTTTCTGCCATTCGGCCGGCTTGGACGAGATCAGGTCCCATGACCACGTCCTCACGCCCGGCCGGTACGTCGGCGCCGCTCGGGCCTCGTCCGGTGCGGAGCCGGCGGACGACGAGGTCGCGCGCCTCACCCGCGAACTGCTCGCGCACCTGGACGAGTCGGCGCGGCTCGACGAGGTCGTCCGGACGGAGCTGGGGCGCCTGGATGGCTGACGTGGCGCTCGGCGAGATCGTCACCTTCGCGAACGGCAAGTCGCGTCCCGCCGGGGGCTCCGCCTACCGCACCTTTGGGGCCAACGGAGTCATCGGCACGTCCGGTGACTTCAACGCCGCCGCGCACACGACCATCGTCGGACGCGTGGGCTCCTACTGCGGCGCCGTCCATTACAGCCCGGAACCGTGCTGGGTCACCGACAACGCCATCATCGCGACGCCGAAGGACGGCGTGAACCCGCGCTACGTCTACTACCTGCTGAAACGGCTCGGCCTCAACCGGTACCGCATCGGCTCGGGGCAGCCGCTCCTCACGCACGGGATCCTGAATCGGCTCACGACCGGGCGGCTGACCAGGGCGCAGCAGGACTCGGCGGCGTCCGTCCTCGGCGCCCTGGACGACAAGATCGCGGTGAACGAGCGCATCGCCGCCTGCGCCGACGAACTCGTCCGCGCCCGCTACGCGTCATCCCGCGCCGGGGCCTCGGTCCGCATCGGCGAACTCGGGGACCTCGTCCGGGCGAACGTCCCGCCCGCGCGGATCGGCGGCGCCGAGAACTACATCGCGCTGGAGCACATGCCGAAGCGCCGCATGTGGCTGTCGGCGTGGGCGGACGCGTCCGGCGTCACCAGCGCGAAACTGCGCTTCGCGTCCGGCGACATCCTGTTCGGCAAGCTGCGGCCCTCCTTCCACAAGGCCGGGCTCGCGTTCGTGGACGGCGTCGCCTCGACCGACATCCTCGTCGTCCGGCCGAAGGAGCCCGCGCACCGGGGCTGGCTGCTCGCGGCGCTGGCGAGCGACGAGGTCGTCGCGCACGCGTCCGCCGTCGGCGACGGCACCCGGATGCCGCGCGCCCGCTGGCCCGACATCGCCGCGTTCGAGATCCCGTGGCCGGGCGACGCCCGCGTCCGGGAGTTCCAGGGCTTCGTGGCGCCCCTGGCCACCCGCGTGGAGGCCGCCACGACCGAGACCCGGGCCCTCACGGCGCTCCGCGACGCCCTTCTCCCCCGGCTGATCCCGTGACGTTCCGGCCGGACCGCGCCATCATCGACGGGTGGAGTATCTGCTGAGCAACCGGCAAGTCGAGGCCGGGGACCGGTTCGCCGCCCTTTCGGAGCTGTTCGACCCGTGGACGTTCCGGCACCTGGACGACCTCGGGGTGGGCGAGGGGTGGCGGTGCTGGGAGGTCGGCGCGGGGTGGCCGTCCGTCCCGACCTGGCTGGCCGGACGTGTCGGCGAGAGCGGGCACGTCCTCGCCACCGACATCGACGTGTCGTGGCTCCGGGACGCGCCGGTGGAGGTCCGGCGGCACGACATCGTGCGCGACGCGCCGCCGGAGGGGCCGTTCGACCTCGTCCACGCGCGCCTGGTGCTGGTGCACCTCGCCGACCGGGACGCGGCGCTCCGCACGATGGTCGACAGCCTGCGTCCCGGCGGGGTGCTGCTCATCGAGGACGCCGACCCCGAGTTGCAGCCGCTCGCCTGCCCCGACGAGCGCGGGCCGGACGAGCGCCTCGCCAACAGCGTCCGGCGCGGGTTCCGCAAGCTGCTCGCCGAGCGCGGAGCCGACCTCGCCTACGGCCGCACGCTCCCCCGGGTCCTGCGGGACGCGGGCCTCACCGACGTCCGCGCTGACGCGTACTTCCCGATCGCGTCGCCCGCCTGCGGGCTGCTGGAGGCCGCGACGATCCTCCAGGTCAAGGACCGGCTCATCGCCGGCGGCCACGCCACGAGCGGGGAGCTCCGGCGGCTGCTCGCGGCGATCGCCGAGGACCGCCTCGGTCTCACCCTGGCGCCGCTGATCTCCGCCTGGGGACGGGTTCCGACCGATTAATGCTTTGCCTCCGGAAATGCCGATCTTTAGCGTGTTCGTGAACAGCGTGTAGCTCAGCAGCAGAGCACCGGGCTTCCATCCCGGAGGGCGCGGGGGCGGGACCCGCCACGCTGGCATGGACGAGGAGCTGCGGGCGAACCCCGGCTACGCCGCCGGACAGCTGGCCAAGGCGCTCGTGACCGCGCGGTCGCACGAGGACGCGGAGACGCGGCGCCGGGCCGGTGAGCGGCTGGACCGCTGGTCGCGCGTGCTCTCCGGCATGGGCGACGGGACGCTGCGGATCGGTTCGCGCACCCCGGTCGCGGGCCTGCCCGCCTGGGTGACGCCCGAGGTCGTCAAGGGCGGCTTCGCCACCGGCGCCCCGGCCGCGGGCGGCGACCTGACCGGCCCCGAACTCGACGCCGCACGGCAGGCCGGGATCCCCGCCAACCGCCGCGCACTGTTCGCGCACCACCTGACCGACGCCGGGCTGGCCCGCCTTGACGCGCTGCTCGACAGCGGGCGGTACGAGATCGCCCTGCCCGAGGAGGCGGCGCTGCTGATCGTCGCGTGGCTGCTGCGGGCCGGGGACCGGACGGCGGCGCTGGACGTCCTGGAGAGCATCGGCCCGTTCGCCGGCACGCTGCGGTTCCTGCCGAAGCCCGCCGCGCGGCCGCCCGGCGACGCGTCCCTGGTCAGCCGGGAGACGGCCGGCGACGTGCGGCGGAGCCTGGCGTCGCGGCGCCCGAACCCGGCGGTCGCGGCGATGAACGAGGCGCTGGCGGTCTGGAACCCGTTCGCGGACGAGCTGCTGGCGCACTGGCTGGAGACCGTCCGGGACGGCCGGATCCTCGCCGCGGAGCCGGACGGCTGGCGGGAGCGGGGCGCCGCCCTGCTCACCCGCTACACGGTCCTCGCGGCCGAGCACACTCTCTGCACCAAGCACCGCAAGCCGAAGTCGAACCCGGCGATCCTCCGCACGTCCCTCGCGGAGGTGCTCGCCGGGCGGCGGCCCTCCCCGCTGCTCCGGCATGCCATCGACTCGATGGTGGCCAAGCGCGGCGCGCCCGGCGAGGCACGGCATGCCGCGCTGCGCGACCGGCAGTCCGCCGACGCGGCGCGGCCCACGCACCACGCGCTGGCGCAGGCCGTGGTCGAGCGGCTGGACGCGGTGCCGCAGGACCGGGGCGTCCCGTCCACGGACCCGTTCACCGCGCCCGTCCCGGTCGACGGCCGCGACGTCGAGCTTCCCGACGGAATCCGGACGGTGGTGGACAGGGCGCTGGAGGCACCGGTCAGCACGCTCGCCGAGCGCGGGATCGTCCGGTCCGCGGAGGTGCTGGCGGACCTGGTGCCGCAGCTGGTGGCGTCCACGACGGCGCTCTCCTACCCGGACCCGGCGCTGCGCACCCTGATGGCGTCCGTCCACCGGGCGTTCCGCAACCGGCGGTCGCTGCTCCTGCTGAACCTGGAGCACCAGGTGCGGGTGGACGAACTCCCCTGGGTCGAGGCCGTCCAGAAGTACCGGCGGACGGACGGTGACGCACGGCAGAACGCGCACGCCGTGCTGACGCAGCTCGGCGGCCTGACCCTGCACGCCTTTCCGGGAACGGCCATTCCGAACCCGATGATCAGCCAGCTCTCCGGACTCGCCAAGCAGGCGGGCATCGACGTCCCCTTCGTCGAGGAACTCGCCGTCGACATCTTCATGGGCACGTTCACGCGCAAATTCCTGGACGCGGCGAAACTGGCGGGCGAACTCCTCGACGGCACGCTCTACGCCCGCTACTACGGCATCGATTACGCGGCCGTCGGTGCGATGCGGAAGGGGTTCGACGAGCTCTGCGCGAAGCGTGCCGGGAACCCCGCCGTGGGGCCGTGGGGCCGGGTCGCCGCCAACGGCACGGTGATCGAGCAGGCGCAGATCATCACCACGCACAACCTGGCCGCGCTCGTCCACCCGATCGGCGTCACGCCCCTGGACGGCTGGGACGGCCTCGCCCGCCGCTCGTTCGGCGTCACGCACCGGCTGGTGCGGCGGATCCAGGGCAACCCGCGCCCGCTGCGCACGGTCAAGGACGCCGCCTACGCCTGGCGCCAGACCGTCTTCTACCTGGCGCTCTGCGGCCTGAAGGAGCAGGTCTCCGCCATCGCCTGGATGCAGGACGAACTGGACCGGCAGCCGGCGCACACCGTCCGGCGGCTCGACCCCGTGCTGGCGGGGCTGCGGCACGTCCTGGCCGGCGACACCCTGGACGACGGGACGGCCTCGCACGCCCGCCGCTTCCTCGGCTGGTCCACGACCGGCCACTGGATGGCGCCCCGGGACTAAAACGTCCACTCGGACGCGCACGAGGCCATACCCGCGCGGGGCCGAAGCGAGGACGCTCACGCCGAGTGACGGTTTGCTGGCCGCGGTAGGCGGGTTGCGTGCGTGCAAGGGTTCGTGACTGGCGTGTCCGGAGTGCGTCAGGCTGTGGGTTGTTCCACTTCCACGTCCGACTTCGACTTGGCCTGAGAACTCATGTTCGCTTACAGCCCGACACGGAGACGTGAAGCTTACGCCGCCATGAACGCATCAGACGCGTGCACGGGGGGCCCGCCGCCGGCCCCCGCGCCATCGCTGGAACTCGGGATCCCGTCCGCCTGGCACAACGGCAAGGCGTCGTCGGGACGGCTCATCGGCGAGATCGACCTCGCGGCGACGCCGCCGGCCGTGCGGCTCGCGCGGTCCTACGTCCGGGAGCTCGTCGGGCAGCACTTCGGCGCCGACCGCTCCGAACTCGGCGACCTCGAACTGCTGACCAGCGAGGCCGTGACCGGTTCGGTCCTGCACGGCCGCCCCCGGCGGGACGGGACGATCATGCTGTCGGTGCTGCACCTCGACCGGTACGTCCGCGTCGAGGTCACCGACGGCGGGCCGGCCCCCGGCGGCGCGGAGGACGAGCACCTGCCGATGCGGGGGCGCGGACTCGCGGTGCTCAAGGCGCTCGCCACCGACTTCGGCGCCCACCGGGGCCGCAACGGGACGTTCACGTTCTGGTTCGGGGTGGGCGTGCGGGACGGGTGGCGGCTGCCGTGACGGCGCCGGCGCGGGCCGTCCAGGCGGGCGGGGGCCTCCTGGACGCCCCGCGGTGACATGACGGCCGCGCTGCTCGCCGCCGATCGCCCGCCCCCGGCGGCCGGCGCTTCGCTAGGATCGAAGCGTCGACAATTGCCACCGCGAGGGCGAGCGATGACAGCGGACGGTGCGCCGAAGTCCCTCTCCGACATCACCCGGGACATGGGCCTCAACATGTCCGACGTGGCGGCCTTCTCCGGGCTCGACGAGAGCACGATCTTCCGGCTGTGGGACAACACCGAATGGCTGGACCGGATCAGCGGGCGGTCCCTGCAGAGCCTGATGTCGTCCGTCCCGGGAATCGCCGAGTACTCGATGGCGCACGCCGTCCGGAAAAGGCGGGACGGGCTCGTCGGCGAACTGCACGGCGAAGGGCTCGCGGTCGACCTGGACGCCCTGGAGAACTCCCCCGTCGCGCAGCAGCACCTGCTGAACGCGCTGGAGGCCGCGCTGCACATCGTGCGCGGGCAGGCGACGCAGAAGACGTCGTCCTTCATCGCCCGTTTCTGGGGCCAGGAGCAGGACCGCGCGCTCGAAGCCATCTATTCGACGGACCGCGGCCTCCTGGAGGACCCGCAGAAGCTCTTCGACGCGTCCGTCGACCTGGCCCCGCGGCTGAACCGCAAGACGTACTCGTTCCATTCGATCCTGGCGCTGAACATCCTCACGCACCAGGTCAGCAAGGTGACGGGGAAGCTGGAGGCCGACCTCGGCTTCGAGGTCCCCGGGCGCCAGGCCGCGTTCATGATGCGCGGCGTCGTGATGGGCTCCCTGATCGGCTCGAACGACTTCGAGCTCGCCGAGCGGTACCGCCGGGAGCTCGACGCGACGCCCGTGTACGCGGCGCTGGAGGAATGGGCGTTCCCGACCTACACCAGAGACGGCCGGATCAGCAGCGACTTCACCTTGCCGAGCTCCCTCTCGCTGCGCAACACGGCCACCGAGGTGCTGCGCGAGATAGCGGTGTACAACGACGCCTACCTGTACTACCTGGCGTCCACGTACATTCCGCTGGCGCTGAAGCGCGACCCCGCGTTCGGCGGCAGGCTCGCCGAGCTCGTCCAGGCGCTCGAGCTGCGCGGGGCCGACTGCCGGGACAGAACGACCAGACAGACCTGCAACGCGCTGGTTCGGCGGCTCAAGGGCCTCGCCTGAACCGGACGTGGAACACGGCCGCACGACGGAATGGGGAGCCGGTGGAGGACTCGGCGCAAGCCATCGCGAATCTGACGCGTGAAAGGTGGGAGGCCAACGCGCAGTACTGGGTCAAGGTCATCAGGGAGCGCCGCGACCGGTACCGGACGGAGCTGACCGACGCCGCCGTCCTCGACGCCGTCGGCCCCTGCGCGGGCCTGAAGGTCCTGGACGCGGGGTGCGGCGAGGGCTACCTGTCCCGCACGCTCGCCTCGATGGGCGCCGAGGTGACCGGCGTGGACGCGGCGCAGGGCCTCGTCGACGCGGCGGCGTCCCACCCGTCCCCCGGCGCGACCTTCACCCGCGCCAGCGTCGACGACCTCCCCATGGAGGACGGCCGGTACGACCTCGTCGTGTGCAACCACCTGTTCAGCCACCTGCACGACCCGACGCGCGCGATCGGCGAGTTCGCGCGGGTGCTGAAGAGCGGCGGGCGGCTGGTCCTGCTGACGCTGCACCCCTGCTTCTACGTGGAGAACTCCGAGCAGGGCGCGATGAACAGCGTCCCGGCGTCGCAGTACTTCGCGTCCCGCGGCGTCGACCAGCGGTTCCTGGTGGACGGCCTGGAGTCCCCTTCGCTCATCACGAGCTGGCTCCGGCCGCTGGAGTACTACGCTGGAACGCTCCGAGACGCCGGATTCGTCATCGCGGACCTCCGCGAGCCGCACCCGACGCCGGAGCAGCTGCGGGACGACCCGTGGTGGCGCAAGGGCTTCCCCACGGCGATGTTCATGCTCCTGATCGCGGAGCGCCGCTAGAGTCGCCCGCATGGACGACGTGCCGGCCGAGCTCGCCGGGCATCCGGACAGGCTCCGGTGGAACGGCAAGTACGGCGACGACCCGGCGCTGTCGCCCGTCCATCCGCTGGCGGAGCGGGCGTTGGCGCTGCCGATGCCGGACGGCGCGGTGCTCGACCTGGCGTCGGGGCCGTCCGGTAGCGCGCTGCTGGCCGCCGGGGCCGGGCGCCGCGTCACGGCCGTCGACATCTCCGAGGCCGCGCTCGGCCGGCTCGGCGCGGAGGCCCGGCGGCGCGGCCTCGAACCGCTGATCACGCTCGTCCAGGCCGACCTCGGGACGTGGCGGCCGCCGCACGGCTACGCGCTGGTCCTGTGCACGGGCTTCTGGGACCGCGCCGTGTTCGGGCGCGCGGCCGGGGCCGTCCTGCCCGGCGGCCTGCTCGGCTGGGAGGCGTTCACCGAGGACGCCCGCCGCGACCGGCCGACCATGCCGGCCGAATGGTGCCTCGCGCCCGGCGAGCCCGCCGCGCTGCTGCCGGACGGCTGCACCGTCCTCGACGAGGCCGACGTCCCGGCCGCCCGCAAGCGCCGCCTCCTCGCCCGCTTCCCCGATTGACCCGAGAGTGCGGGCGGCCTGGTGGAGTGGGCGGCCGGCGGCGTCAGTCCAGGTCGACCACGATCGGGGCGTGGTCGGACGGCCCCTTCCCCTTGCGGGCCTCCCGGTCGACATAGGCGGACCGGACCCGCCCCGCGAACGCGTCGTTCCCGTACACGAGGTCGATGCGCATGCCGAGGTTCTTGTGGAAGGCACCGGCCCGGTAGTCCCAGTAGGTATAAGGGTGGGGGCCCTTCATCGGGGTCGGGACGACGTCGTGGAGGCCCAGCTCGCGGAGTTCGGCGAGGGCCTGCCGTTCGGCGGGCGTGACATGGGTGGAGCCGACGAAGACGGACGGGTCCCAGACGTCGTCGTCGGTGGGGGCCACGTTGTAGTCGCCGGTCGCCATCAGCGGCGCCCCCGCCGACAGTTCCGCGGCCAGCGCGTCGCGCAGGGCCGCGAACCATTCGAGCTTGTACCGGTAGTGGACCGACTCCGGGGTGCGGCCGTTCGGCGCGTACAGCGACCAGACCCTTATACCGCCGCATGTGGCGCCGATCGCGCGGGCCTCGGGAACGAGGAGGGCGGGCTCTGTCAGCTTCGCCTGCGCCTCGGCTTCACCCTCATATACGGGCTCACCGGGAAATCCGTTGGAGACGTCCTCAATGCCGACCCGTGAAAGAACCGCGACGCCGTTCCACCGGCCGTCGCCGTGCGCGGCAGTGGCATAGCCGAGTTCCTCGACCTCGGCGGACGGGAACTGGTCCGCGCGGCACTTGATCTCCTGCAGGCAGACGACGTCGGGTTTCGTCTCGTCCAGCCAGGCCAGAAGGCGCGGCAGCCGGGCCTTCACCGAGTTGACGTTCCACGTCGCGAGGCGCATTCCCCCAGCCTGCCATCCAGAGGGCGTGAGTCATCGCGCCGGCGGGGATATCCTGGCGGCTTCTCCTGTCCCCTGCCGGACGGCACCGCGACCCACGCGTGACCGGTAGATTGCGGGTCGGCCTCCTTTGCACGGTTTTCACGCTGCGCTTAGCCCGGCCCTGGAAGGGTGGTCACGTTCGTGATGTCGTCGAACCCGGAGCAAGTGAGGAACCATGTCCGAGGATGACAAGCCCCGGGGCAAGCCGGCGGTCAAGGCGAAGGCGAAGATCCCGAACGCCCAGAGCATCCGCAGCCCCGAATTCACCCCGCACGGCATCAGCGCCGGGCGGGGCAGCGGGCTGAACCGGCCGTCCGCCCCGTCCGCGCTGACCGCCAAGCAGGCGCGCAAGCGGCGGATGATGATGATCGCCGGGATCGTGGTGGCCGCGCTGGCGATCTCCGGCGGCGTGTACTGGTGGGTCAACCGCCCTGACCCGGTGATCGAGGTGACCGGCAAGTTCGCCGCCGAGCCCAAGGTCGAGATCCCGACCAAGCTCGCGCCCGCCACCGGTGTGAAGATCACCAACCCGATCAAGGGCGACGGCCGCGCGGTCGCCGACGGCGACACCGTCTACGTCCAGTTCGCGACCTACAAGTGGTCCAAGGACAAGGACGACGAGAACTCGCGCGTCAAGAGCACCAGCGAGAAGGTCAGCTCGACCTACGAGCAGCAGGCCCAGCAGCCGAGCGGCGCGCGGCCCCTCGTCATCGGCAAGAGCGGCCTGAAGGAGATCGACAAGAACCTGGTCGGCCAGACGGTCGGCAGCCGGGTCGTGCTCCAGCTCCCGCCGTCCAAGGACCTCAGCCAGCTGAGCCCGCAGCAGATCACCGACAAGGACGCGGTGGTGTTCGTCATGGACATCCAGGCCGCCGTCCCGAAGGACCCGAAGCCCGAGGGCACCCCGAAGAAGCTGGACGACAAGAACCTGCCGAAGGTCGAGGACCAGGGCGCCAAGGAGCCCAAGATCACGGTCCCGGACGCGGACGCGCCCGGCAAGCTCCAGGTCAAGACGCTCGTCGAGGGCACCGGCCCGGCGCTCGCCAAGGGCGACGACGCGGTGGTGAACTACGTCGGCAAGATCTGGAAGAGCGGCGACAAGTTCGACTCCAGCTGGGACAACAAGCAGCCCGCGAACTTCCCGATCGGCACCGGGGCGACCATTCCCGGCTTCGACAAGGGCCTCACCGGCGCGAAGGTCGGCAGCCGCGTGCTGCTCGTGCTGCCGCCGGCGGAGGGCTACGGCAAGGAGGGCAGCCCGCCCAAGATCAAGGGCACGGACACCCTGGTGTTCGTCGTGGACATCCTGGCCAAGATCCAGAAGTAGCGCCCGGCGGGCGCGTGACGGCGGCGGGGTGCCCGGATCGGGCCCCCGCCGCTCCGCGTTGCGGGAAAGCGCGCATTGCGACGTCCGTCACGACAACCGGCGGCGCGGATTGCCCGTCCTCCTATTGGGCGGGCACCGGGTCGCGCATTGGGCGTTCGGCGCACGGATCCCCTCAGGTATGGTCGGTAACGCATTAATCACGGGGGGCTTGTGAGCGACAGCGAAAAGGTCCCGGAGGGCGACGCGTCCACCGGGGCCGCCGAGGTGGACCTGCACGGCTCCGAGGCGGGGACACCGGCCGACCAGGACGGTCCGGCGACCGCCACGCTGACCGCGGAGGCCGAGGAATCCGCCCCGGACGCCGAATTCACCGGCGAGGACGGCATATCTCAGAACGGCGATAAGGCTCCCGAATCGGGTGACTCCGGCGACGATGCGGGCGAATCGGCGGCCGCGGAGCGCGACCCGGAAGACGCTCCGGAAGGGGCCCCGGAAGGCGACCGGGAAGGCGACCGGGAAGAGGACGGCGAAACGGCGCCGGGCGAACCAGGTGATCTAGCCGACGAACCGGACGATCCCGCGGGCGAATCGGCGTCCGCCGGTGTCGGAGCGCCGGACGGCGGTGATACCAAGAGCATGCCCGCCGCCTCGTCCAAGCACGGAGGACCGCCGCCGCCCGGAAGCGACGGCGGCGGAGGCGGCGACGGGAGCGGCGGGGGCCGCGGCCGCGGCCCGCGCAAGCCGCGCAGCCGCAAGGCCCGCATCCTGCGCCGGACGGTCTTCCTGCTGCTCGGGTTCATCGGGTTCTGCGTCGCCGCGTTCGGCGTCGCCTACCTGCTGACCCCCGTCCCGTCCCCGCAGGAGAAGGCGATCGCGCAGGGCCCGACGTTCTACTACGCCGACGGCAAGACCGTGATCGCCAAGACCGGCATCAACCGGGACGCGGTCAAGCTCGACCGGATCCCGGAGAGCACCCGCAACGCGGTCATCGCGGCGGAGAACGGCAGCTTCTACGACGACCCCGGCGTCTCCGTGCAGGGCACGACGCGGGCGTTCTGGTCGACCGTCACCGGGCAGCAGCTGCAGGGCGGGTCCACGATCACGCAGCAGATGGTCCGCAACTACTACGGCGGCATCGGCAAGGAGCGCTCGGTCACCCGCAAGCTCAAAGAGATCATGGTCGCGCTGAAGGTCGACCGGGAGAAGTCCAAGGACTGGATCCTGGAGCAGTACCTCAACACGATCTACTTCGGGCGCAACGCCTACGGGGTGCAGGCCGCCGCGCACGCCTACTACGGCAAGGACGTCTCCGCGCTGACGCCCGCCGAGGGCGCCTACCTCGCCGCGGCGATCCAGCAGCCGAGCAACTTCGCCGACCCGACCGGCGCCCAGCGCACCGCCGCCGAGCAGCGGTGGCGCTCCGTCCTCGGCAACATGGCGCGGGACGGCTACCTGACGTCCGCCGACGCCGCCGCGATGGAGTTCCCGACGCCGGTCAAGCAGAAGATCACCGACGTCCTCAAGGGCCAGAAGGGCTACATGGTCAACGTGGCCAAGAAGGAGCTCACCGAGCGCCGCGGCTACAGCGAGGACGAGCTCAACCGCAGCGGGCTGAAGATCACCACGACGTTCGACAAGCGGCTGATGGACGCGATGAAGCGGGCCGTCAACCAGAACACCCCCGACGGGATGAGCAAGAAGATCCGCACCGGGGCGGTGTCGGTCGACCCGGCCACCGGGCAGGTGCTCGCCTTCTACGGCGGTCGCGGCTATCTGGAGGAGGCGCTGAGCAGCGCGTTCGGCGACTGGGCGCAGGCCGGGTCCGGGTTCAAGCCGATCGCGCTGGCCGCCGCGCTGGAGGACGGCCGCTCGCTCAGCTCCACCTACGACGGCAGCTCACCGCAGACGTTCGCGGGGTCGTCCATCCGCAACGACAGCAACCAGAGCTTCGGGTCGGTGAACCTCGTCACCGCCACCCAGAACTCGATCAACACCGCCTACGTCAACCTCGGCCAGGACATCGGCACCGAGAAGATCGCCGAGATGGCCGAGAAGATGGGCATCCCGGCGAGCCAGATGACCAAGGCGCAGCGCGGCGCCGCCACGTTCCCGCTCGGCATCGTGTCGCTGCACCCCGTCCAGCAGGCGGGCGTGTTCTCGACGTTCGCGTCCGAGGGCGTGTACCGGGCGCCGTTCGTGGTGAAGGCCGTCACCGACAACGACGACCACAAGCGCACGTTCACCGAGAAGGGCAAGCGGGCGCTCAGCGAGCAGAACGCGCGGGACGCGACGTACGCGATGGAGAAGGTCGTCGAGGGCGGCACCGGGACGGGCGCCCAGCTGCCCGACGGCCGCGACGTCGCGGGCAAGACCGGCACGACCGACAAGGGCAAGGCGATCTGGTTCAACGGGTTCATCCCGCAGATGGCGACGTCGGTCGCGATGTTCCGCAGCGACGGCAAGCCGCTGAACATCCCGGGCTACGGCGCGTACGGCGGGCAGCTGCCCGCGCAGATCTGGCGCACCTACATGACCGACGCCGTCGACATCAAGGACTACGAGCCCAAGTCGTTCGGGTCGCCGTCGATGCGGCCCGGCACCGGCAACGGCCTGCCGACCCGCCCGACCAGCCCGGACGGGCCGCAGCCGCCCCGCACCACCGGGCCGTCCCAACCGGAGCCGCCCACGGAGGAGCCGGACATCCCGACCCCGCCGACCGGGCTGCCGACCATCATCCAGCCCCCGGACGGCGGGGGCGGCGGTGACGGCGGAGGCGGCGACCCCGGCGGAGGCGGTGACGGCGGAGGTGGTGACGGCGGCGGTACCGGCGACGGCGGCGGTGGCCGCATCGGCGGCTGGACCCGCTCCGGCGTGACCGGCTGAGCCTGCCCGTGCCCGCCCGCTTCGCGCGGGCGGGCGGGCGGGGCTCAGTCGCAGGCTTTGCCGATCTTGGCGGGCGTCTCCTGCATCACGGTGTCGAGCTGGGAGACGTCGCCGGTGCCGACGGCGGGCGCGGCGGCGCGCAGCCTGCCCGCCTCCGCCTTCAGCGCCTTGCTCAGCGCCGCGTCGTCGGCCTGCTTCGCCAGCCCGTCCACGCGTCCGGCGAGCTGCTCGGTCGCCTGCCGCCACTGCGCCGGCTCGGCCGCCGGCACGCTCCGCACCTGGGTGATGTACTGCTGGAAGGCCTTCTTCGTGTCGGCGCACACCTGGTCGGTGTTGCCGCCCAGCATCCCGCACCCGCTCAGGGTGCCGAGCACCATCACGCCCCCGGCCAGCGCCCGCGCCACCCCGTACCGCATCGCATCCCCTCCCGCTTGATCCCAGAACGGACCCGCATATAATTCCGCATTAGGTCATGAGCGCCAGCGTCAAGCCCCGGCTTGCTGGCCGGCAACCCTTCGTCCGCGATGGGGTGCCCCGGGTGAGGACCTGGCCGGACGCACCACCGCGTCCCGGCAAGCGCGGATCCCGGCCTGTGTCCCGGGGTCCCTGACCCCGGAAGGTCCCGGCATGCCCACGCTGCTCGCCCGCTCCCCCATCACGCCCGCTGAGACGCGCACCGAGGGGGTCCGGGTTCACCGGATCCCGCGCGTGATCGGGGCGGACGTCCCGGTGCCGCTGCGCGACGGCCGCCGCGTCCCCTACGCCAACCTCGACTACGCCGCCAGCGCGCCCTGTCTGGAGGTGGTGCAGGACGCGGTCACCCGCGCGCTGCCGTACTACAGCAGCGTGCACCGCGGCGCGGGCTACGCCTCCCAGGTCACTACCGGCGCCTATGAGGAGGCCCGCGAGACCGTCCGCTCGTTCCTCGGCGCCTGGCGCCGCTCCGCCGTCGTGTTCACCCGCAACACCACCGACTCCATGAACCTGCTCGCGCACGCCGTCCCCGCCGGGACGAGCGTCGTGGTCTTCGAGTCCGAGCACCACGCCTCTCTGCTGCCGTGGAAGCGCGCCGTGCGGCTTCCCGCGCCCGCGACGCCGGCCGAGGCCATCACCGCCGCCGACCGGGCGCTGCGGTCATGCCCGGTCGGGCCGCGGCTGCTCGTCGTCACCGCCGCGTCCAACGTCACCGGCGAGCTGTGGCCGGTCGAGGAGCTGGCGCGGGTCGCGCACCGCAACGGCGCCCGCATCGCGGTGGACGCGGCGCAGCTCGTCCCGCACCGGCCGCTCGACATGACCGCGCTCGGCCTGGACTACGCCGCGTTCTCCGGCCACAAGCTGTACGCGCCGTTCGGCGCCGGCGTGCTCGCCGGGCGCGCCGACTGGCTGCGCGCCGCCGACCCCTACCTGAAGGGCGGCGGGGCGAGCGCGTCGGTCGGCGCGACGACGCGGTGGGCGGCGTCCGCCGAGCAGCGGCACGAGGCCGGGTCGCCGAACGTCCTCGGCGCGATCGCGCTGGCCGCCGCGTGCGAGGCGCTCTCCGCGTCCTTCCCCGACCTCGCCGCGCGGGAGGAGGCGCTCGTCGGACGGCTGCGGGCGGGGCTGGCCGCGATCCCGTCCGTCCGGGAGCTGAGCCTGTGGGGCGGCCGGGCGCCGCGCGTCGGGATCGTGTCGTTCATCGTGGACGGCTGGAACGCGCGCGACGTGGCGCTTACGCTGTCGGAGGAGCACGGCATCGGCGTCCGGGACGGGAAGTTCTGCGCCCACCCCTTCGTCCGGCACCTCGCCGGCGGGGACGCCGCCGCCGTGCGCGCCAGCATCGGCATCGGGACGAGCGAGGAGCACATCGACCGGCTGCTCGCCGCCCTCGCCGGGCTGGCGGCGCGCTGACCTGCGGGGACCCGCGGACGGCCGGGCGAATATGCTCTTTGGTCCTGTTCGCCCATGTAGCGTAGGCAGTCGCGCGGGGACGAGCACGGAGGAAACAGGGGGTGGCGACCGTGGCCGACGCGTGGCGACCCACGTCGGAGCTTGAACACCGGCTTCAGGAGACCGTCCGGGCCGGGGACCAGGAGGGCTACTTCCGCCTCCTCGCGGACAGCGAACTCGTCGTCCCCGTCCCGCCGGAACTGGTGGACGGCGTCCTCGCCAACGAGACGCAGCCGTCGTGGCCGACCCAGGAGGAGGACGGCCGCGTCCACGTGCTGGTCTACACGTCGGCGTCGGCGATGCGCGCCTGCCTCGGGCCGTCCTACCGGCACTTCATGACCGTCCGGTTCGGCGACATCGCTGAGACCTGGCCGGACGCCCGCTGGTGGCTCGCCATCGACGCGCCCGCGCACGGCGTCGGCGCCGTGCTGCCGATCGAGGCGCGGATGCCGGCCTGGTTCGTGCGCCAGGTCGCCGAGGGCGACGGGCGGCCGCCGCGGGTCGGCCGCGCGCCCGCCGCCTGGGAGGAGCTCCGCGACCAGCACCGCGAGCTGCCCCGGCAGTCGCCCCGCCCCGAGTTCCAGCCCGCGAACGACGTCGAGCGCGAGCTGCTGCGGGCCGCCGCGAACAACGACCACGACCTGTTCCTGCAGACGCTCGCGGCCACCGACGTGCTGCTGCCCGTCCCGCCCGACCTCGACTTCGCGCTGCGCCCCGGCCGGCCCGGCTTCCCCTGGCAGACCCGCGAGGTGGACGGCTCCACGGTCGTGCCCGTCTTCACCTCGCCCGAGCGGCTCACGGAGGCGTCGCCGCCGGGCACCGAGTACATCACGCTGCCGTTCACCGTCGTCCTGCGCTACTGGCCGAACCACGACTGGCTCCTCGCCATCAACTCCGGCTCCCCCGCGGGCGGCACCGTCCTCGCCCAGCAGCTCCCCGGCCTCGCCACCTGGGCCGACCAGCGCGCCGCGCAGCGCATGACCGACCGCTTCGAGCCGCAGAACGACATCGAGCAGCGCCTGTTCGACACCGCCCGGCGCCGCGACACCGAGGGCTTCTACAAGATCCTGCTGGGCGCGCAGGTGCTGCTGCCCGCCGACGCCGACACCCCGTGGGGCATCGTCCCCGGCGACCCCGAGTTCCCGTGGCGGCCGATCCCCGTCCACGGCCGGACGTCCATCCAGGTGTTCACGTCGCTGAAGTGGATGAACGACGCCATCGGCTCGTCCCGCTTCATCATGCCGAGCCTGCACGAGATGGTCGCCGCCTGGCCCGACACCGAGTGGACGCTCGTCCTCAACCCGGGCACGCCCATCGACGCGTCGATGCCGGGCGAGCAGCTCCGCACGCTGCGCCTCCCGGCGGCCCCGCCGTCGGCGTCCACGCCCCCGCCGCCGGAGACCCCGGCCGTCCCGGTGGCGCCCGCCGTCCCGCCGGACGCGTCCGCCGACCGCGGCCGCCACGCCGGCCCGCCGCACGAGGACGCACCCGCCCCCGAACCGGCTCGCGGCACCGACGCCGGCCACCACGCGGGCTCCCCGCACGAAGCCGTTCCCACCGCTCAGGCGGCCCCGCCCGCCGCCCCCGAGCAGGCAGGCGCACACGGCACCGACCTCCTGAGCCAGCCCGGCCCCACCGCCCCGCCACCACCGGAAACTCCCCTGGGCGGCCCGACCGGCACACCGCCGCCCCCTGCTGCCACGACGCCCGCCGAGGGAACCGGCGGCCACTCGCTCCCGCAGCCGGAAGCCCCCTTGGGCGACCCGGCCGACGCACCCGCCCTCCCCAGCGCGGACAGCGCCGGACCTGCGCGCCCGCAGCCGGAGGTCCCCCTGCCCGGCCCGGCGGCCGCACCGGATCCCTCCGTCACGACGCCCGAAGAGGTCGCGCCCCCGCCGCCGCACGACCTCCCGAGCCGTCCAGCGGACCCCCCCGGCACGCCCTTCACCAACACCGGCGGCCACACCATGCCGCCACCGGCAGCTCCGTTGACCGGCCCGACCGACGCACCCGCCCCACCTGTGACCGGCACAGGCGGCCACGCCACTCAGCCACCGGCAGCCCCCTTGACCGGCCCGAACGAAGCGCCCGCACCACCCGTCACCAGCACCGGCGGCCACGCCACCCCGCCACCGGAGAGTCTCCTGGGCGGCCCGACCGAAGCGCCTGCCGCGGCCTTCGGCGGCGACACCGGCGGGCTCCCAGTCCCGCCGCCCGGCGCACCCACGGGGACGACTCCGTCCGGTGAGGTGCCAGGGCGTCCGGCCGACGCACCCGGTCACGACGTTCCCGCCCCGCACGAGCAACCGCCGACGGCACTCCCCAACAGCGGACTTTCGGGGCTCCCGGCGGACGCCCCCGGCACGGCCGTCTCGCCTGCGGGCGCTCCGGGCGGCTTCGGAGAGCCCGGCGAGCCCGGGGCTCACCGCGCGGACTTCGGCGGCGCTCCGGCGCAGGGCGTCCCATCCGTCGGACGGGACGCGGGCGCCGAATCCCCGTACGGCGACTTCGGCTCGTCCGACGTCCCGGCCCCCCGTCCCGTCGAGCCCGTACCACCGCCAGTCGAGCCCGCATCGCCGCCGGTCGAGTCCGTGCCCGCGCCGGTCGAGTCCGTCCCCCCGGCCGAGCCCGTGCCGCCGGTCGAGCCCGTGCGCTCGGCCGAGCCACTGCAACCGGCCGACCCTGTGCCGCCGGCCGTGGCCGGTGAAGGCGAGGCGGGTGCGCCGGGGCCGCGCGGCCTGCGGGCCGTCGCGGAGCCCGAGCCGGCGTTCGAGCCAGGGAACCGCATCGACCAGGAGCTCTACGAGGCCGCGTCGAGCGGCGACTCCGACGCGTTCCTGCGGGTGCTGCTGAACGCCAACGTGCTCGTCCCCATCCCGGACGAGGCGCCGCTCGAGGTGACGCCCATACAGCACGAGTTCCGGTGGGACGCGGCGCTGCGCGACGAGTCGTCCGTGCGGGTGTTCACGTCGCTGGTGCGGCTGCGCGAGGTGCTACCCGAGTCGCGGTTCGTGTACGCCGACTTCCGCGAGCTGATCGGCGCATGGCCCCGCGAGGACTGGGCGATGCTCCTCAACCCGGGCACGCGCATCGGGGCGTCGCTGCAGGGCGACCAGGTGCGGGCGCTCAGCGAGTGGGCGGTGCGGGTCGGGCTCGTCCCGGCGCGGCCAGAGGTCCCGCTGCTGCCGCCGCCGCGTCCGGAGCCCGAACCGGAACCCGAGCCGGAAGCGACGCGGCTGCCGTCCGACCTGGACGACCGCGTCTCGTCCCCCACCATCATGCAGAAGGTCGTCCCGCACGGGCTCGTCTCCTGGTACCTGGAGCAGGGCTACGACCGGGTCGGCGGGTTCGTGCACTCCACCGGCGACGTCGCCGAACTGCAGACGCCCGGCCAGCTGTACGAGACGCTCGGGCTGCTGTACGACGGCTCCCCGTTCTCAGTCACCGACGACGGCGTGTACGTCATCCGGTGGCCCGCCTACTGCCCCGGCCTCTACCGCGTCCCCTTCGGCGGACGCGACGAGGCGGAACTGGCCGCGTGGGGCGAGTCCGGCTGGGTCATCGAGCGGCCGCCATTCCTCGGCGGCGGTTTCGCCCCGGGAAGCGCCGGCTCCATCCGCGAGTACAAGGTGGACAGCGCCCGCCTCCCGTACGGGGCGGAGATGTACTACCTCGGCCGCGACCGGACCGAGCGGTTCGTGGCGATGTACGACCCCGACCGGCTCGCCTGGCTGCGGCCGGAGGCGAGCCACGAGGGCCGCGACGGACGGACGGAGGCCGCGCAGTGATCCGGGACGGGTACGTCGCGCGCTGGCTCGGCCGCGACTTCGAGGCCGCGCCGGGCGCCGACGGGGAGGTCCGGCTGTACGCGCCGGGCCCGACCGACGGCTTCGAGGAACTGCGGCCCGGCCGGTACCGCCGGATCGTCCCCGCGTCCGAGATCGAGGACCTCCGGTACGTCCGGACGACCTGCCGCTGGCGCGGCGAACGGTTCGTCATCGTCGGCGAGCATGAAAGCTGGCTGCGCGTCGAGTACACGGGAGGACGCGCCCCCGTCGCCGAGAACATGGGGCTCGACCGCATCGACCAGGGCGTCTGGCAGGCGTGGGCTCCCGCCACCGACGTCGAGGACGTCCGGGAAGAGATGATCTAACCCCCGTCGGGGTTGATTTGGCCCGCGGATGCGTGTTCGCTTGACTGTCGAGGCGACCCCTCGGGCTGTGCATATCGGACACGGGCGCCCAACGGCGACGCGACGGAGGTGCTGCGGCAGTGATCTGCCGATCGGCGATCAAACCGGTGTTCATCGGTCTCGGCACGGCGGCCGTCCTCGCCGCCGGCGGCGCATCCGCTATCGCCGCCGAAGCCGCGTCTCCCAAGCTGACCATCACCGTTGATGCCCAGAAGCAGTTGGAGCCGGGGAAGCCGATCTCCGTCACCGCAACGGTCGCCACCACCGCGGAAGTGGCTTCGGCGGTCCGCATCAGCGAGGTCAAGCTCGCCTCCAGCCCCTCAGGGGTGGAGGCGAAGGTCATCAAGGGATGCGACCTCGATAAGACACTGTGCGACTTCGGCGAAGTGAATACCACGAAGGAGACGGCCACCTCCGTCGTTGGGGTCAGTGACGAGCTCGACGCCCCGGTCACCGTGACCGTCACGATGACGGTCGTGGGCAGCTTCGGGGAGGAGCAGCCGACGGCGACCAGCGAGCCGGTTGCTCTGACTTTCAACCCGGTCAAGCCGGATCCGCCGACCGAGACGCCCACCGATCCTCCGTCCTCGACAAAACCGCCGACGACGTCCAAGCCGACGAAGAAGCCGTCGCGGACGCCGTCCAAGCCGTCGCCCACGCCGACGAAGACGGCGGGGGCGAGCGGGAGCAGCGGGTCCGGCAGTGGCGGGTCGGGGTCGGGGAGCGGGTCGTCGAGCGGGACGGGCGGGTACGTGCCGCCGTCGCCGAACTCGTCGTTCAGCCCGAGGAATCCGCAGGTGGCGCTGCCGCCGATCCAGGCGCCCAGCCCTTCGGTGGCGCCGAGTCCGGTGCCCGGGTCGGGGACGCCGCAGAGCCGGTTGCAGGGTAACAAGGCGCCCGTCGCGCAGGACATCACGTTCGAGCGGATGGCGAGTACGCAGATCGCCTGGCTGGCCGCCCTGATGGTCGCGTTCTCGCTGCTGCTGACGCAGTTGCGGCTCGGACGGCGCCGAGTGCCCGCCGGGGCCGCCGCCAAGCGCACGAAGGGAACGCACCGGCGCCCGCGCCGCGGCATGTTCGGCAAGTGACCAGCGAGGATTCCCCCGTCACCGCCACCACAAGGCCCGCGCAGGGACGCTAGCCGCCGCTCTCCTCGACCGTCCTTGGCCTGCGATGCCGCACGCCTTAATACGTCTGGCCGTCCATTCGGCGCTGCCGTCACCAACGGCGACAGAATGACCGGACTACGGGAACGGGTGGCTACGTCCCGATGAGGGCGGACATCGCCGACCTCGGCACGTCCATCCCCGTGCTGGGGTGACCGGTGACGCCCCATCCCCGCGCTCTTGGAATGGCTGATCCCTCCGCCGGCCGCGTCCCGACCGCCGAAGAGATCGGCCGGAGGTTGAACATCCGGACCGCCACCTGAGACGCGAGACCGGCGCCTCCCCTGCTCAGTCCGACTGGGTCGATGGGACTGCCGTCCGCGCCCTCCAGTTCGCACCGGTACATGACCCATCCGGTCAGCGGATCCCTGGTGCAGGTGCGGATGTCGGCGGTTCCCGTGGCCAGGGCCTCCCCACCATTGTCCAGCAGCGCCAGCGCACCGAAAGCGACCTCCAGCGCCAGCAGGATGCCCGGCACCGCGCAGATCACCTTCACAATTCTCGGCGACCGCTCCAAGTAACGCGCAAATCGGCGGCGACCTTTCTCATCCCAGAGCACCATGACGCCGCCGGCTCCTCGCTTCGGAAGGTGGCGACGGCCGGTGCACGGCTACTGGCACGGCCGCCGGCGAGAGGGAAGGAGCGAGTGTACTCGGGCCGCTGGAAGACAAAAAGCGCCGATGATTCACCGGTTTACAGAATGGCCTGATGCGCCATTCGGGTCATGATCTGGTCAGGGCGTAGCAGGCTATTGCGGCGGCGGCCACGACGTTGAGGGAGTCGACGCCGCGTTGCTGGGCGGTCTCGTTCATGGGGATGCGGACGCGGTGGTCGGCCTGGTCCAGCCAGCGGGACGACAGGCCGTCGCCTTCGGAGCCGAGGAGAAGTGCCCGGCGGTCGGCCGGTTTCAGGTCGTCGATGGGTTCGGCATCGGGGGCGGGGGTGAGGGCCAGGAGCTGGAAGCCCGCGTCGCGGATCAGCGACAGGTCGTTGTGCCAGTCGGTCATGCGGGCGTACGGCAGGGCGAACACGGCGCCCATCGAGACCTTCACGGAGCGGCGGTAGAGGGGGTCGGCGCAGCGCGGGGCGAGGACGGCGGCGTCCACGCCCAGGGCCGCCGCGCAGCGGAAGATCGCCCCGATGTTGGTGTGGTCGACGATGTCCTCGCAGATGATGACGCGGCGGGCCGTGGCGAGGACGTCCGCGACCGGGGGCAGCGGGAGGCGTTCGAGGGAGGCCAGGGCGCCGCGGTGCACCGGGAAACCGGTGACCGACTCCATGGCGGCGTCGTCCACGACGTAGACGGGGGCGTCCAGGCCGGACAGGACGTCAGCGAGCGGGTCGGCCCAGCGGCGCGCCATCAGCAGGGAGCGGACGGGGTGGCCGGCGGCGATCGCGCGGCGGATCACCTTCTCGCCCTCGGCGATGAACAGGCCGTGCTCGGCCTCCAGGCTCTTGCGCAGGTTCACGTCGCGGAGCCGGACGTAGTCGGCGAGGCGCGGATCGGCGGGATCCGGGACGGGGATGAGGTCGGCCATGCCCCCAAGTCTGCCGTCCCGGACGGCCGGATCCGGTCGTCGCGGGCGGCCGTCCGCGCCTGTTCGTACCGCCGTCGTCGCGGTCCGTGATGCTCGGGTGCGATGCCAGGTTCGTCGGGACATACGGTGATGACCTGCGTCATTATCAGTTTTGAGTTCTTTGTAACCTCTCGTTCGTACTACTACAGTGCCGGGGAACATCGGCGGGTTTCTGGTGAATCGAGGGCAGGCCATGAGCGGACGTCATCGCAATGACTTCCCTGACGGGGCGGACGGCGGCTACGACCCGTCCAGGCCAGTCTTCGGCCCGGCCAACGACGGGTCGTCCGATTGGTTCGGCGCGCGGGACGGCCAGGGCGCACCGCTCTCCCAGCCCCAGGCCGGGCCGCAGGGCGCGCCGCCCGGCGCGTCGGGCGAGACGCCCGAGTGGTTCACGCCCCGGCAGTCGTCGGAGGAGCCGGTCTACGGGGCCGGCGGGTTCGGCGGCGCGTCCGACGCGGGCGGCTACGGCCTTGGACGGTCCAGCGGCTACCCGCAGGGCGAGGCGTCCGGCGGCTACCCGCGCCGCGAGCCTTCCGGTGGGTATCCGCAGGGTGAGCCGCGGTCGTCGTCCCCGCAGGGGCCGCCGCGCGAGTCCTCACCGCTGGCGGGCACCGGGTACAGCGAGTACGACTCGATCCGCAGTTCGGACGGCGGCCAGTCGGGGTTCTTCGGCGGCGGGTCCGGCTCGTCGAGCGGATCGGGCGGTTACGGCGGCGGATCCGGGGGCTCTGGAGGGTCCGGCGGGTCCGGCGGTTACGGCGGCGGGTCGGGCGGCTACGACAGCGGGTCCGGCGGCTACGAGTACGGGCGCCGCAAGCGCAAGCGCAGCGCGACCGCGCTGATCGGGCCGATGGCCGGGGCCGTGGGCCTCGCGCTGCTGCTCGGCGTCGGCGTCTACGCGTTCGCCGAGAGCGGCGGCGGCTGCTCCGGCGACGACGCGATGAACCTGTCGGTCGCGGCGGCGCCGGACATCGCGCCCGTCGTGGAGAAGGCCGCCGGACGCTTCAACGACAGCAAGCACAAGGTCGACGGCACCTGCGTCAAGGCGACGGTGAAGAAGGTCGAGCCGTCGGCGGTGACGCCGCTGCTGTCGGGCCAGGCCGTGTCGAACGACCGGCCGGACGTGTGGATCCCCGACTCGTCCCTGTGGGTCTCGCTGGCCCAGTCGAACGCCGAGGGCGGCGACGAGGGCGGCGTGGTATCCACCAAGACCTCGCTGGCCAAGAGCCCGATCGTGGTCGGGCTGCCGCAGTCGCTCGCCCTGCAGCTGAAGAAGGAGGGCATCACCGCCAGCCCGTCCTGGGACAACCTACTGAAGGCCGCGGGCGGCGTCGCCGGCGGCGCGGTGACCAAGAACCAGATGATCCCGGCCGGCGCGGTGCGGCTGGTCGTCCCGGACCCGATGAAGAACGCGGCGGGCATGGGCTCGCTCATGGTCACCAGCATGCTGCTGGCCAACGACCCGAACCGCGACTCGATCTTCACCGGCATCGTCCGGACGGTCCGGGAGAGCACCGTCCCCTCGGTGGAGTCGGAGTTCGCGGCGTTCCGCAAGGACAAGGGCGGCAAGAAGCCGATCTCGCTGTCGTCCGAGCAGGCCCTGTACCAGTACAACAGGACGAAGCCGGCGGAGCCCGCGGTGGCGCTGTACCCGATCGAGGGCACGCTGTCGATGGACTACCCGTTCACCGTCACCAGCAAGGACGCCGCCAAGCAGAAGGGCGCCCGGCTGCTGGAGCAGGCGATGAGCACCGAGGCGACCCGCAAGGACGTCCACGACCTCGGCTTCCGCACGACCGACAGCAAGGCGCCGGCGGGCTTCACCGAGGCGGCCGGGGTCAGCCCGGCCAAGCCGCGGCAGCTGCCCACGCCGAAGAGCGCGGACGTCGCGAAGGTCATGCAGGCGTGGTCGAAGCTGTCGCTCGGGCTGCGCATGCTGACGCTGATCGACGTGTCCGGCTCGATGGCGGAGAAGGTCGGCCCCAACACCAACCGGCTGCAGGCCATCGCGCAGGTGTCGCAGGGCGGCCTCGCGATGATGTCGAACGACACCGAGCTCGGCCAGTGGCTGTTCTCCACCAACATGGGCGCCGGCGGCGTCCCGTACCGGATCACGGTGCCGATCGGCCCGCTCGGCGAGCGGATCGGGTCGAGCACCCGGCGCGGGCGCGTCCTCGCGGTGCTGAACCAGATGAAGCCGAAGCCGACCGGCGACACCGGCCTGTACCGGACGATGCTGGCCGCGTACAAGCAGATGAACGACACCTACAAGCCGGAGTTCGGCAATTCGATCCTGCTGCTGACGGACGGCAAGAACGACGACGACGGCGGCCCCACGCTGGCGGACACGCTCAAGCAGCTGAAGGCCATGCAGGACCCGAACAAGCCGATCCAGGTCAACATGATCGGGTTCGGCAAGGGCGTGGACCGCAACGAGCTGGAGCAGATCGCCGCGGTGACGCACGGCAACGTCCAGGTCGCGCAGACCCCGCAGGAGATCTCCAGGATCTTCCTGAAGATGCTGTCCCGGCGGATCCAGTGATCACGCTCCGCTGATCCTACCGACGCGTCAGGTAGTTCTTGATTTTTTCCGGTCCCCGGTGTCAACCGGGGGCCGGGCCCGATCGTCAAACAGTCGGAGGCCCGACGGGGAGCGGGGCCGTCGGGCCTCCAACTCGCTTTCCCCCCGGCCCGTGACGGGGAAGCGCCCGCCGGACCGAACCGGCGGCGGGAGAGCCCACCGCTCCCTCTTGGATCTTCCAGCCCGTCCCTCACGATGCGGACGAGGAATCCGAAAGCAGCCCGCAGGAGGACCTTGTGTCCGGTTGGCCCAGTTTTGATCGCGCGGACGACGAACGTCTGGCGCAGGCGCTGGCCGCAGGCGATCCCAGCGCGCTCATCCAGGTCATGGACCGCTACGCGGCCCGCCTGTACGACTACTGCCACGCGCTGCTGCGCGACCAGGAGCAGGCGGCCGGGGCGCTGCACGACGCGCTCATCGCCGCCTACGCGCACGTCTCCGTGCTGCGCGAGCCCGACCGGTTCCGCGCCTGGCTGTACGCGCTCGTCCGCAACGAGTGCATGCGGCGCCTGCGCGACCCGAACCGGCCCGCCGAACGGCGCGGCGCGCCCGAGGTCGAGGAGGGCTTCCTGGACGAGGCGGAGCTCGCCCGCCGGCAGGAGGCCCGGCGGCTCGTCCACAGCGCCCTGGCGACGCTGCGCGGGCGCGAGCGCGAGTCGATCGACCTCATGCTGCGGCACGGCCTCGACACCTTCGAGGTCGGCTGCGTCCTCGGCCTGGACGGGCAGGAGTCCACGGACCTCACCGGCGCGGCCCAGGCCCGGCTGGACGAGGCCCTCGCCGCCGTCCACCTCGCCCGCACCGGACGCAGCGGCTGCCCCGAACTCGCCGGGATCGCCGAGGACGGCGGCGTCGGCGGCACCCGGCCCCTGCCGCCGCCTGCGGTCCGCGCGCTGGTGCAGCACGTCGCGTCCTGCCCGGTGTGCGGATCCAGCCACGAGCGGACCGCCCCCGCGGCGCGGCTGCTCCAGGTGCTGCCGGTCGCGATGATGCCCACCGACCTGCGCGGGCACGTCATGGCCACCGCCACCGACGCCGCACTGGCTGGCGACCTCAGCTACATCGCGCACCGCGCCGAACCGCTCGACGAGTGGGGCTGGCCCCTCGTCGTCGACCGTCCGGCCCAGCGGGACGACGGCTCCGAACGGCGCGGCCCGCGCGCGCTCTGGCCCGCGCTGGCGGCCGCGGCGGCGGTCATCGTCATCGTGGCCGGGGCGTTCTACGTGATGTCCGGCCGCGGGGAGACGAGCGCGCAGGGGCCCGCGGGCGGGGCGTCGGAATCGGTGCTCGACCCGTCCACACCGCCCGACTCCGAGGAACCGTCCGACTCGCCGACGCCCACGCGGAGCGAGACCCCGACGCCCACCCCCACCACGACGACCCCGACCCCGACGCCGTCCAAGACCCGCAAACCGGCCACCCAGTCCTCCACCCCGCGCCCCACCTTCTCCGCGCCCCAGACAGGCCGGCTCAATGTGGGTTCGTGCACGATCCGGACCGATGGCCCGGGCTCGGGCTCATGCGAGATCACGGTTCGCGCGGTCGGCGGGACGGTCACCTGGTCGGTCGTCCGCGCGTCGGGCGGGATCAGCGCCAGCGGTGGAGGCACGCTTCGCGCCGGTCAGTCGGGCTCGATCCACGTTTCCGGGAACTGCACCCCTCCCGGCGGCCGGGGAACCGTCCTCCTCAGCACGGGCGACACCGGCTCGGTGACGCTGACCTGCCCACCGGGCCAAGAGCCTCCCCAGCCGGAAGGCTGACCAGGCCACCCGATCGCCTTGTGTGACTCAGTTCACATTTTGTGACGCGTGTGCCGTCCGACTAGGACAGATGGCCACGGCGTGTACCGGATTCGTCACTGAAATCCGCACATACGGGAGAAATCTCAGCAACTTGGTGGCAAGATCAGGCAACCAGAGTCGGCCGACGGACGTCGGGGCTCGCCGGGGGCACGTTCTACAACACCATCGAATTCGCTGGGAGGGTTCCCGTGGCCGGTGAGCCAGGGCCCGGGCGAAGCGACGAATCCAGGCTGGCGGACTCGCTGCGAGCCGGGGACGTCATCGCCCTGACCGAGGTTTACGACACCTATGCACCGTTCCTCTTCGACTACTGCCACGGTCTGCTGCGCGACCGGGTCGAGGCGGCCGGTGCGCTCCGCAACGTCGTCATCGCGGCCCGCGAGCACGTGGGACGGCTCACCGAGCCGGACCGGCTGCGCGGCTGGCTGTACGCGATCGCCCGCAAGGAGTGCATGCGGCGCCGCGACAGCCCGAACCGGCACATCGGGCAGGAGGCGCCGGAGGCCGAGGACGAGCTGACCCCCGAGCAGCTCGCCCGCCGCGAGGAGCGGCGGCTGCTCGCGCACAGCGCGCTCGCCGCGCTCAACGGGCGGCAGCGCGAGGCGATCGACCTGTCGGTCCGGCACGAGCTGGACGAGGTCGACCTGTGCGGCGTCTTCGGCATCCCGCTGGAGGAGACGCTCGCGCTGGTCGAGAAGGCCCGCGAGGACCTCGCCGCGGCGCTGCACGCGGCCCTCGTCGCGCAGAACCACTGGAAGAGCTGCCCCAGCCTCGCGGCGCTGACCGAGTCGTGGCCGCTGACACCGCAGACGGCCGGGTCGCTCGTCCGGCATGTCGGGAGCTGCCCGGTGTGCGGGGACCAGGAGACGCCGCCGCTGCCGCCGGACCGGCTGCTGTCCGTCCTGCCGATCGCGGCGATCCCCGCGGACCTGCGGCTGGACGTGCTGACCGCCGCGACCGCCGCGGACCGCGCCGACAACCGCCGCGCCATCGCCGCCTGGACCGAGCCGTTCGACGAGTACGGCTGGCCGCTCCCCTACCAGCCGGCGCCGCCGCGTGCCCGCGACCGGTCGCCGCGGCGGCGCGGTCCGGCGCTCGCCGCCGTCGCGGTCAGCGTCGGGCTGGTGGTGATGTGCGTCGGCGCCTGGTCGTGGCTGCACGACGGGGAGGGCTCGTCGAACGCGTCCGCGAACGGTCCGGCGGTGCCCGGCGACAGCTCCTCGCCGGGGGACTCCCAGGTGCCGGAGCCGACACCGACCGAGCCGTCGCCGACGTCCGCCTCGCCGTCCCCGAGCGAGTCCAAGTCGCCGTCGAAGTCCCCGTCGCCGTCGAAGTCCCCGTCGGAGACGACGTCGACGAAGCCCCCGGCGCCGCCGACGACGCTGGCGCCGAAGCCGCCCAAGCCGGGCAGCCTGTCGGTGGAGGGATGCAGGATCCGCTCCGGCGCCGAGACCTGCACGGTGCGGGTCACCGCCGTCGGCGGGGCCGTGAACTGGAGTGTCACGGGGACGTCCGGCGACCTCAGCGCGGGCGGCGGCGGGCACCTGTCGGCGGGCGAGTCCGCGAGCGTGACCGTGCAGCGCACGGCCGTCATCTGCTGGGGCCGCAAGACCGGGTCGGTGTCGTTCTCACCCGGTGGCGTGTCGGCGTCCGTCCAGTACTGCTGAGCCTGCTGCGACCGTCCTACCGGTGGTTTCCCCCCACGACAGTGCGCGCGGGGGAGACCACCGGTAGGGGCCGTCTAGGAGGAGATGGAGCCGGTGTCCAGGGTGCGGTGGGCGCGCTCCAGCAGGACGGGGACGCCGCCGCCGATCTGGTCGAAGCCCTCGCCGACCGTCGCCTTCTGCAGGAAGCGGGCGTGGATCCCCTCCAGGATGACCGCGAGCTTGAAGCAGGCGAACGCGACGTAGAAGTCGAGGTCGGCGAGGTCGAAGCCGGTCAGCGCGGCGTACCGGTCGGTGAACTCGCGGCGGGTGAAGAAGCCCGGCGCGGAGGTGATCGTCGCGCCGACGGGCAGTTCCTGGGCGTCGGCGGCCTCGGCCCAGTAGACGAGCGTCAGGCCGAGGTCGGACAGCGGGTCGCCGAGCGTCGACATCTCCCAGTCGACGACGGCCGCGATCTCGGGGCGCGGCTCCAGCCGGGCGAGCGCGTTGTCGAGCCGGAAGTCGCCGTGCACGAGCCTGGCGGGGGCGTCCGCCGGCAGCCGCTCGGCGAGCCGCGCGACGAGCCGGTCGTACTCGGGCAGGTCGCGGACGGTGCCGGTGGCCCGGATCGCCTCCTGCGAGCTGTCCCACTGCTTGCCCCAGCGCTTGAGCTGGCGCTCCATGTAGCCGTTCGGGCGCCCGAAGTCGCCCAGCCCGACCTTCTCGACGTCGACGGTGTGGATCGCCGCGAGGGCCTCGGCGAGCGCCTCGGAGAGGCCGCGCGCCTGCTCGGGGGTGATCCCGGCGGCGTCCTCGCGGGTGCGCAGGACGCGGCCGTCGACGAAGTCCATCAGGTAGAAGCGCGCGCCGATGACGTCCTCGTCGTCGCAGAACGCCAGGGTCTTCGGCACCGGCACGGCCGTCCCGGCGCCGAGCGCGGACAGCACCCGGTACTCGCGGCCCATGTCGTGGGCCGTCGGGAGGACGTGGCCGAGCGGCGGCCTGCGCAGCACGACGCGGCGGCCGCCGTCCAGGGTGATCCCGTAGGTGAGGTTCGAACGCCCGCCCGCGATCAGGTCGATCGCGGTGATCCGCCCCGAGCCGGGCAGCGCGCGCGCCAGCCAGGCCGCGAGGCGGGGGACGTCGATGCCGGGGACCCCGGCCGGCAGTTCTGCGTCAACGGTCATGACGCCCTATTAGAACGCGGCTCGGTCCGGACTGGGAACCCCACCCCCGTACCCGGCACCGAGGACGCCTATACGCGCCGTAAGTTGTCGGCCACTTCCGGCCGACTTGCAGGGAGGCTTCACCTGACCTTCAGCATTGGTGCTGACCTGCGCGAACGATGAGCGCTTCGGGCACGGGCGTCCGCTTCCCCGAAACTCCCAGGAGAAAAACCAGCCTCAAGGTGGAATCTTTGGACACCTGGGGTACTCCTCAGCGACGACACCCGAGCACGCTGGGTCGCCACCCGGCACGGAGGTCGACAGCCGTCACATCGGCCCATGAGACGGCAGGCTGGACTTATGAGTCTCGCTTGGGCTAAAGAGAAGAGGACTAGACCATTCGGGACTAGACCGCCCGATTGGGGGGGACGCACCGTGGCAGACGCATGGCTGCCAGGAGCCGGCCGCATGCCGGCACGACACGACGGCGGAGCGTTGCGAGGGGGTGCTCCCCGGGTCGTATGGTGCGCCGGAGAGCACGATCCGCGCAGCGTCTCGGCGCGCTCGGTGGCCGCCGACCTCGTCAAGGAGGACCGGCCCCCGCACCTGGTGTGGCACCCCGGCACCGGCGAGATCGTCCAGCTCCTCCCGATCACCCGGGCGGCCCGGCTGCTCGGCGGCGGCGTCGGCCGCGAGGGCCGCGTCTGCGCGCAGATCATGGTGGTCGGCCAGGCCCGCACGCCGTTCACCGGCTCGCTGCTGACCGGGCTCGACGCGATCGTCCAGTGGCTGGACGCGTGGGGCGTCGCGCGCCGCTGGCCCGCCGGGCCGCCGCTGCCGTCCCCGCAGTCCTACCACTCGCTGCGCGCCCGCAAGGACTGGGCGCGCGGCGGGCACTACGGGGCGTCCCAGGTGCCGACGCTCGACCGGCCCGACCCCGGCGGCATCGACATCCGGCGCATCACCGGGCCGGACACCCCCGTCGCGCCCATCCCGAAGCCCCGCGCCCCGAGCGCGCCCGCCGGGACCCGGCTGCTGCCGCCGCGCCCGCGCACGCCCGACCCCGTCCGCACGGCCGCCCCGCAGAACGACTCGCCGCTGCGTCCCGCCTCGGAGCCGGTCCCGGTCGGGCAGACCGCCATGTCCAACTGACCCCGGCCGCGCCCGCTACCCGGCGAGGGCGCGGACGATCTCGCAGCCCTTGCGCAGTTCGGTCGTGGTGGCGGCCGAGCCGTACCCGATCACCAGGCCGGACGCGCGGCTCGGACCCATGTGGTGGCGCTCCAGGGTCTCCACGAGGACGCCCCGCTCGCCGGCCGCCGCCGAGATGCGCCGCGCCTCGGGCTCCGGGACGTCCACCACCAGGTGCAGTCCTGCGGTGTCGCCGCGCAGCGGGAGGCCGTCCAGCGCCCGCACCACCACCTCCCGGCGCCGCGCGTACTCGGCGCGCATCCGCCGGACGTACCGGTCCAGATCGCCGCGTTCCAGCAGGATGCGCAGCGCGTCCTGCGGGACGACGGCCGTGCGGTCGTTCAGCCGCTCCCGGCGCAGCGCGATCTCCGCCACCAGGTCCGGGCGCCCCGCCAGCCAGCCGACGCCCATGTCCGTCGTAAGGATCTTCGCCGTGGTGCCGAGGTAGACCACCACGTCCGGGTCGAGGCCGTACAGGGCGGGCAGCGGCGCGACGTCGAACCGGAACTCGCCGTCGTAGTCGTCCTCGGCGATGAGCGCCCCGTTGCGCCGCGCCCATGCCAGCAGGCCCTGCCTGCGCGGGATGGGCAGGACGCCGCCCATCGGGTACTGGTGCGACGGCGTCGTGTAGACGATGCGGAGGTCGTCCGGCAGGCCCTCGACGATGAGGCCGTGCTCGTCGACCGGGCACGGCACCAGTTCCGCGCCACGCCCCTCCAGGACGACGCGCGCCTTCTTGTAGCCGGGCTCCTCCACTCCTACGCGGTCGCCTGGACGAAGCACGGTCGCGGCAAGCAGGTCGAGCCCGTTCGTCGCTCCACGCGTCACCAGGAGCCCGTCCAGGGGGCACGCTACGCCGCGACTGCGCCTGATGTAGCCGGCGAGTGCCTCTCGGAGTCCCGGCAGGCCGTACGAGTCCTGGCGCTGCTGCGGCGGCATCCCCGCAGCCAGCCGCCATGCGCGGCGCCATGCCGGGGTGTCCAGGGCCCCGATCCACGCGGTGCCCGGCCGCAGGTCGATCTCGTGCGAGGCCGCCGACCTCCGCACCTGGCTCGTCACCGGCTTCTCCTGCTTCGGCACAGGCTCGGCAGCCACGCCCTCGGTCACATACGTCCCGGACCCGTGCCGCCCTTCAAGCCACCCCTCCGCATACAACTGCTCATACGCCTCGGTGACGACCGTCCTGCTGACGCCCAGCAGGCTCCCCAGCGCCCTACTGGACGGAAGCCGCTCCCCTGCCGCAAGCCGCCCCTCCGCCATCGCCTCCCGCAACTGGCCGACGAGCTGCGCGCTCATCGGCTCCTTGGCGTCCCGGTCAACGACGAGGGGCAGATCGATCGACAAAGTGGTCTCCGGCTATACGCACCAAGTGGCCATACCTACCAGGCCACTTTTCTTCTAGCGTAAACGGCCATGGATCCACTCTCCTCGACCGCCCGCACGCGCGTGGGCAGGCTTCCCGAACGCTCCAGGACCGACCGCTCCGCCCTCTACGACATCCTTGACGCCGGTCTGGTCTGCCACCTGGGCATCGTCGTGGACGGCACCCCGCGCGTCCTTCCCACCGGATACGGCCGCGTTGACGACACCCTCTACATCCACGGCTCCACTGGAGCGAGCAGCCTGATGGCGGGCCCGTCCCAAGAGGTGTGCGTCACCGTGACCCATGTGGACGGCATCGTCCTGGCCCGTTCGGCGTTCCACCACTCCATCAACTACCGGAGCGCGGTCATCTACGGCACACCGCAAGCGGTGACCGACACCGACGCCAAGCTCGCCGCACTCCGGGCCGTCACTGAACAACTCGCCCCCGGCCAGTGGGATCTAATCCGCCAACCCACCCGAAAGGAACTCGCCGCCACCTCCGTCCTGGCGATTTCCCTTTCGGAGGCTTCGGTCAAGGTCAGGCAGGGCCCGCCCGGCGACGACGAGCCCGACTACGCGCTCGACCTGTGGGCCGGCGTCCTCCCCGTCCGGCAGACGTTCGGGACCCCGTCCCCCGACCCGCTGCTGCGCCCCGGCATCCCCATTCCCGGACATATCGCCCAACGCGTGACGCGCTAACTCGATCGGGCTCGATGCCCCGCGCAGTCGTCCATGGCCGTAGGGTGAATCCATGAACGAGCGGCTGGTCTGGATCGACTGCGAGATGACAGGACTCGACCTGCGCAACGACGCGCTCATCGAGATAGCCGCACTGGTCACCGACAGCGAGCTCAACATCCTGGACGAGGGCGTCGACGTCGTCATCAAACCGCCCCCCGAGACGGTGACCAAGATGACCAAGGTCGTCCGGGACATGCACACCACGTCCGGCCTGCTGGAGGCCCTCCCCTCGGGCGTCACCCTCGCCGAGGCCGAGGACACCGTCCTCAGCTACATCCGCGGCCACGTGAAGGACGCCAACAAGGCGCCCCTGTGCGGCAACTCCATCGCCACCGACCGGTCCTTCCTGGCCCGCGACATGCCCGCCCTGGACGGCCACCTCCACTACCGCATGGTGGACGTCTCGTCCATCAAAGAGCTGGCGCGCCGCTGGTACCCGCGCGTGTACTTCGCCAGCCCGGAGAAGAAGGGCGGCCACCGGGCGCTCGCCGACATCACGGAGAGCATCCAGGAGCTGCGCTACTACCGCGCCGCCGTCTTCGTCGCGCAGCCCGGCCCCGACTCCGACACCGCCCGCCGCATCGCCGGCATGGTGTCCTCCGGCTGACCCACCCTCCCGGAGCCGCTACACTACTTGGAGCCGGGAGCGATTCCGGCCATGGTGGGTGTAGCTCAGCTGGCAGAGCACTTGGTTGTGGTCCAAGATGTCGGGGGTTCAAGTCCCCTCACTCACCCCAGGCAAGAGAGAAGCCCTGGTCATCGCGAAGATGACCGGGGCTTCTCCGCGTCCGGCCCCCGGGATCAGCGGCGGCCGTGCCGGGCGGGGAGGGGCTCAGGGCGCCAGACCGCCCGGCCGCGAGGACCACGGCGCCGATCGCGAGCACGCCGTACGGGGCCAGCGAGACCCAGTTGTGGTACGCCGGGCCGAGAAAGGAGGCCGTCCGCCCACCACGGGACGGTGGTGGCCGCGCGGACCCGGGCGGCGAAGCCCGCCATGAGGAGCCCGGCCGTCTCCCGGGGCGAGGGGACCCGGCGCACGGTGCCGGTCAGCAGCGTGCCGACGATCTCGTCGCCGTATTGGGTTCGGTGTGCGCGCGGGAACGCCCGCAGGAACAGCCGGTACCAGTGCTCCGCGAACCTGCCGCTCACGCGCCGGCCTCCCCTGTCGCCAGGGTCGTGCGGCCCGTGACCACCCGCGCGGCCTGCTCCAAGCGCAGCGCCTCCCTGGTGACAGCCTGGTGCCCGTCCTCGGTCAGCCGGTAGTAGCGGCGCGGACGGCCCTGGACGGTCTCCTCGCGGTCCGCGGCGATCAGCCCGTCGCCGGCCAGCCGGTCCAGTGCGCCGTAGAGGGTGCCGACGGCCAGCCGGACCCGCCCGTCCGACTGCTCCTGGGCCTTCTTGATGATCCCGTAGCCGTGCAGCGGCCCGTCCAGCAGCGCGGCCAGCACGAAGTACGTGGGCTCGCTCATCACCTTGGTTCGCTTGACCATACGGCGGACGATATATCACCTGCCGAAGTATTAGAAGGCGGTAACCGCAGGCCGCGGTCCATCGACTCTTGTAGAACGTCCCGTTATGCTCCGTCCCTATACATGTCAACGACACGCCAAGGGCAACGGATGAGTGTCGATGAGACGGCCCCCTTGCGCGTCCTCGTGGTGGACGCCGACCCACGGGCCCGCACGGACGTGATCTCCCTTCTGGACGCCAGCGACGAACTCCAGGTCGTGGCCGACGCCCCCGATCCCCAGACCGCCCTCACCCTGGCGCGGCGCCTGCGCCCGGACATCGTCCTCCTGGACGCGGCCTCCGCCGCCCACGCGCACCCCCTCAGCGGCGCGTCCCGCGTGTTCCTGCTCTCCGACGACCCGGCCGCCATCGAGGCCGCCCTCCGCGCCGGCGCCTGCGGCCACCTCGCGCCCGGCTCCTTCACCGTCCACGACCTGATCCGCGGCGTCCGCGACGCCTCCCGCACCACCCTGGGCCTGTCCGCGCGCGAGTCCGAGGTCATGGACCTCATCGCCACCGGCCGCTCCAACGGGGAGATCGCCCGCCAGCTCTTCCTCAGCGAGAAGACGGTGAAGAACCACGTCAACCGCATCTACGCCAAGCTCGGCGTGAGCTCCCGCGCCACCGCCATCGCCCTCTGGCGGGGCATGGTCAGCGTCCTGCCCGCCCAGGACTAACCGATTCGCACTGCTCCGCAGCCCCTGGTACTGTTCTTCCTGTCGCAAGGGCCCCGGCCACGGCCAAGGCCCCACACGACGGGCGCCGTTAGCTCAATTGGCAGAGCAGCGGACTCTTAATCCGCGGGTTCGGGGTTCAAGTCCCTGACGGCGCACCCGTAACCTCTCAGGGCATTCGCGTAGTCGTCGCGAATGCCCTTTGCATTTCCCCCGAATGGTTCGCCTGGCGTCAGGCGGCGGTTCGGGCTGGGCGGGCGGAGCGGGGGGTCGCTGAAAGGCGGCGGTGGACGTGGCCTTCGGGCGCGAGCAACCGGGCCAGGGCTTCCAGGTCGCCGGTGGCCACCGCGGCCTGGAAGGCGGCGACGAGGCGGCGGTGCGATTCCGCGGGGACCGGGCGCTCGCGGTCGCCTTCGAGGCGCGCCTGGCCGCGGCGGACGAGCTGGCGCGCGTTCGAGACGCTCGTGCGCAGCAGTTCCGCCAGGTCGGCGTAGGCGTAGTCGAAGCCCTTCCGCAGGACGTAGGCGGCCAGCTCGTCCGGGGTCAGCCTCGCCATGAGCAGCGCCAGCGCCTCCCCGATGGCCATGGTCTGCTCGACGCGCTGGACGGGGTCCTGGGCGCGGTCGGCGAGGTCGACCGGCTGGAACTCCGTGGGGGTCTCGTGGCGGTGGCGCGCGGACTGGACGACGTTGATCGCCAGCCGGTTCACCGCCGTGGTCAGGAACGCGGCCGGGTTCTCGATCCTCCTGCGGGGGGTGAGCTGCCAGCGCAGCCACAGCTCCTGGAGCACGTCCTCCGCGCCCGGGACGTCGCCGAGGACCCGGTAGGCGATGCGGAACAGGCGGGTCCGGTGGGCCATGAAGGTGTCGAGGGCGACGTCCAGATCGTCCTCGGCCGGCCGGGCGGCCGAGGGTTCGGCCGGCGTCGTCTCCAGGCTGAGCACGGACATCGGGGGCTCCTCTTCGTGGGCATCTGAACGATGGCTCCACTCTGGTTCCGCGGTGCCCTCCACCGCGCCCTCGAAGTCCGTGGTCGAGTCCGTGGGGCACCCCGGGGGCACCCCCATGGGTGCCGCCCCGGGGCCTACGCAGCCTGCATCAGGCGGGTGCGGCCGTGCCCCCCGTATCCGTGGCCGGGGTGATCCCGAGCACGTTCGGCAGCTCGCGGCGGGAGCTGATGCCGAGCTTGGAGAACACCTTCCGCAGGTGCCACTCCACGGTGTGCGGGCTGATGAACAGCTCCGCGCCGATCTTGGGGTTGGTCATGCCGCCGGCGGCGAGGGTCGCGATCTGCGACTCCTGCGGGGTCAGGGCGCTCGCCGGGTCGGCCTCCCGCACCCGGACGTGCTCGCCGCTGACGAGCAGCTCGCGGCGGGCCCGCTCGGCGAACGCGTGCGCCCGCATCCCGTCGAACATGTCGTAGGCCGTGCGGAGGTGCTCGCGGGCCTGCGAGCGGCGGCGGCTGCGGCGCAGCCACTCGCCGTAGAGGAGGTGGGTGCGCGCCACCTCCACCGCGACGCGGTCGCGGGCGAGCTCCTCGATCGCGGTCCGGTACAGGCGGTCGGCCTCGTCGCCGTCGGTGAGCAGGGCCCGGCTGCGGGCGCTGACGCCGCGGGCCCAGCCGGAGTCGGCGGCGCCGGTGAGTTCGACGAGCCGGTCGAGGGACGCGCGGGCCTGGTCCAGCTCGCCGCAGCGGGTCGCGGCCTCGACGTGCTCGACCAGGGACAGGCCGGTGAAGTTGAACCCGTCGTGGTCTATGCCCGAACGGGCGGCGGCCAGCGCCTCGTCGTAGCGTGCGAGGCCGTTGAACAGCACGCCCTGGACGTAGCCGCTGACGCCGAGGAGGGACACCTCGCCGCGCGCGGCGCTGGCCCTGGCGTCCTCGATGTAGCCGATCGCGCTGTCCTCGTCGCCGCGCCACGCGGCGAGGACGAGCGCCGCGTACTGGTGCGGGGCGTGGCCGGTCGCGGCGGCGATCGCGTCGGCCTCGTCGATCATCCGGGCCGCCTCGGCGAAGTCGCCGTAGTGGATGTGCACGCCGCCGGCGTAGATCAGCGCCGGCGGCAGCACGCCGAGCGCGCCGATGTCGCGGGCCAGGCGCACCGCGCGGGTCGCCAGCAGGTCCCAGGCGGGCAGGTCCCAGGCGTAGTGGATGAACGACTCCAGCGCGACCGGGGCCAGCAGCAGCCACCGCATCGTCGCCTCCCGGGTGGGGAGCTCCTCGTGGACGAGCGGCTCCAGCGCGCGGCGCAGCACCGGGCCGCTCGTCTCGGGGCCGTCGGCGAGGAGCGCGGCGACCCCGTCCAGGAGGAGGTCGGCGGCCCTGGAGCCGGACGGGGGCGCGCCGGACTCGCGGGCCGCGGTCGCGGCGGCGCGGGCGCCCGTCGGGCCATGCACCCGGCCCGCGAAGATGGTGGCGCTGATCGCCTCCAGGTAGGTCTCCCGCGCCAGCGGCGACTCGGCGGCGGCGAACCGCGCGGCGGCGTCGAGGAGCAGCGGCGCCGCCTCGTCGGTGCGGTCGCGGGCGAACAGGATCGTGGCGCGCAGCCGTGCCAGGCGGGCGCGGTCCAGGGGGCTGAGGGGGCACAGCTCGGCCAGCGTCGCCAGCTCCGTGGCGCGGTCGGGCGAGGCGGCGGAGAAGTGCGCCTCGGCGGCGGCGAGGGCGCGGCGGCCCCGCGCCCAGCGGTCCGGCGTCACCTCGGCGGCGCGTTCCAGCAGCACGGCCTCGGCGGCCATGCCGCCGCGCTGCCGCGCCCGGCCGGCGGCGCGCTCCAGTTCGGCGGCGACCTCCTCGTCCGGCCCCTCGGCGGCCTGCGCGGCATGCCAGGCGCGCCGGTCGGGGTCGAGGACGGGGTCGGTGGCCGCCGCCAGCGCCCGGTGCACCGCGCGGCGCTCGCCGGGGTCGGCCTGGTCGTAGACGGCGGAGCGGACCAGCGGGTGCCGGAACCGGACGGACTCGCCGAACTCGATCAGCCCGGCCGCCTTGGCGGGCGCGGCGTCCGGCGTGATCTCCAGGGCGGCGGCCGCGCGGGCCAGCACGCGCGCGTCGCCGACCGGTTCGGCGGCGGCGATCAGCAGCAGCGTCCGGGTCGGCGCCGGCAGCGCGGCGAGCCGGCGCGCGAAGTCGTGTTCGACCTGGCTCGACACCGGCCCCTGGACGCGCGGCCGGTTCGCGTCGAGGCCGTAGGCCAGCTCGGCGGCGCTGCGGCCGCGGGAGAACTCCAGGAGGGCGAGCGGGTTGCCGTGCGTCTCGGCGACGAACCGCTCCCGGACGCGCTTCTCCAGCCGTCCGCCGACGGCGTTCTCGAGGAGCTCCCCGGCCGCGGCGGCGTCGAGGCCGGTGATCCCCATCGCGGGCAGGCCGGCGAGTGCGGCCTGCCCCTCGGGGTCGCGCACGGCGAACACCATCGCGACCGCCTCAGCGAGCAGCCGCCGGGCCACGAACTCCAGCGTCTGCAGGGACACCTGGTCGAGCCACTGGGCGTCGTCGACCACGACCAGCACCGGCCGGGTCTCGGACGCGCGGGTGAGCAGCGACAGGACGGCGAGGCCGACGAGGAAGCGGTCGGGCGGATCTCCGGCGGCCATGCCGAACGCCACGTGCAGGGCGTCGCGCTGCGGCTCCGGCAGTTCCTCGATCTCCGCCAGGAACGGCGCGCACAGCTGGTGGAGGCTCGCGTAGGGCAGCTCCATGTCGGCCTCGATGCCCCGCGCCCGGGTCACCGTGACCCCGGACGCCTGGGCGTCCGCGTACTCCAGCAGGACCGACTTCCCGATGCCCGCCTCGCCGCGGACCACCCAGACCCGGGCCGCGCCTTCGCGCAGGCCCGCGAGCAGCTCGTCGAGCGCCGCGCACTCGCGCTCCCGGCCGACCAGGACAGGAGGCGGGCTCGCGGTCATGGAAGCGGCTCCCCAAAGGACTCCCGGGAGAAGGCCCAGGACGCTCGTCAGTAAGAACATTGAAACGATACATGAATCCACTCCCCCTTTGTCACCCTTCACCAAAAGGCGGTGAATTCATTCATCTAATGCAAGCGCGCGGCCGCGGCGCCGATGCCCGCGCGGCCATGCCGGCATGGCGACGCGACGTGACGGCCGAGTGACCGACGAGCAGATCGCACGCACCGCCCGACCAGCGGACAGAGCAGGCCGGGGCGAGTCGCAGCACGCCGCTCAGGGCCTTCCGACGCCTATCGAACGAAGCCGGGCCGCATAATTGCAAAGCATTTTTTGGACGGCAGTCACATGATCAAAGAAGCTCTCCCCGAAAAGCGGTCCGATGCGCGGCGAGGCGCAGGCCGACAAAGCCTTCCGATCTTAGAATCCACGCCATTCTTCGACACCCCCTCCAGCGCCTCGAACGGCGCCGGCTCCGAGCCTGGGGGCGCGAGGGCCACGAGCATGTGACGCACGCCACACTCGAAGCTCGCTCCGGGTTTGTCACAAACGATGCCGCTGTCCGGTCGAGCACTGTCTATCGTTCGTCCGCCCTCGCAGGAGGTCCCTTGTCATCGCTCGAACACCAGCTCTCCACCTCCGTCCTGGTGGTGGGGACGGGTGGGTCCGGGCTTCGAGCGGCCATCGAAGTCGCCGAGGCCGGTGTCGCGGTCGTCGCGGTGGGCAAGCGCGCCGCCGATGACGCCCACACCGTCATGGCGGCGGGCGGTATCAACGCGGCGCTGGCCACCGCCAACCCCGCCGACACGTGGGAGCAGCACGCGGCGGACACGTTGCAGGAGAGCGGCCTGCTGGCCGACCCGCGCACCGTCCTGCTCGTGACGCGGAACGCCGCGCAGGGCATCAACGACCTGCTGCGCTTCGGGATGAGCTTCGACCGCCGGGAGGACGGGCGGATCGCCCAGCGGTACTTCGGCGCCCACTCCCACCCGCGCACCGCCTTCGTCGGCGACCACACCGGGCTGGAGGTGCAGCGCGTCCTGCGCGCCCGCGCGAGCCAGCTCGCCGTGCCCGTCCTGTCGAGCCTGTACGTGACCCGGCTGCTGGTCGACGACGGGACGGTGTTCGGCGCCTACGGGTTCGACCTCGACGACGGCTCCCGCTACCTCGTGCACGCCGACGCCGTGATCCTCGCGACGGGCGGGCACACGCGCATCTGGCGGCACACGTCCTCGCGCCGGGACGAGAACACCGGCGACTCGCTGCGCCTCGCCGCCGAGGCCGGCGCCCGGCTGCGCGACCCCGAGCTGGTGCAGTTCCACCCGCTGGGGCTGATCAAGCCGGAGAACGCGCCCGGCACGATCGTCGGCGAGGTCGCGCGCGGCGCGGGCGGGGTCCTGCTCAACAACCTCGGTGAGCGGTTCATGGCGCGCTACGACCCCGAGCGGATGGAGCTGTCCGGCAGGGACCGGGTCGCGCTGGCGTCCTACACCGAGATCAAGCAGGGGCGGGGCAGCCAGTCCGGCGGCGTGTGGTTCGACCTGTCCCACCTCCCGAGCGAGACGGTCCTGACCCGGCTGCCACGGGTGCACCGGACGCTGCTGGACCTGCAGATGCTCGACGTCACCCGCGATCCGTTCGAGGTCGCGCCGGCCGCCCACTACTCCATGGGCGGCGTCCGGGTGCGGCCCGAGGACCAGGGCACCGACGTCGTCGGGCTCTTCGCGATCGGGGAGGCCGCGAGCGGCCTGCACGGCGCGAACCGGCTGGGCGGCAACTCGCTGATCGAGCTGCTCGTCTCGGGCCGGCTCGCCGGCCGGGCCGCGGTGGAGTACTCGTCCCGGCTCACCGGCCAGCGCCGGTCGCTCGGCGCGATCCGCGCCGCGGAGGCGGAGGTGAACCGGCTGCTGACCGCCGACGGCGACCAGAACGTGCGCGCCCTGCAGCGGTCGGTGCGCCACCTGATGACCGAGCACGCGGGCGTGGTGCGGGACGAGTCCGGGCTCACCGCGGGCCTGACCGGGCTCGACGAGATCGAGGCGCGCCTGGCTGACCTGGGCGTCCACATCGACATCAGCGGCTTCCAAGACCTCGCGCACGCCTTCAACCTCAAGGCCACCGTCCTCGCCGCCCGCGCGACGCTGGAGTGCGCACTGGAGCGGCGGGAGACGCGGGGCTCCCACCAGCGGTCCGACTACCCCGATCCCGATCCGGACCTGCGAGTCAACCTCGTGTGGTCGCCGAATACCGGAGTGCGCCGTGAACCCGTCCCCCCGATCCCCACCGACATCGCCGAGTTGATGCACGACGTTTCCGCGGACGGCAAGCTACTGGAATAGCGCCTTCCGTTCCTTCAGGACATTCGCAGATATTCGCGAATGCCCCCTTCGGCGTCGGATTATCGATTGACGCGGCCGCCGGGGGCGGCCAGGCCGCGGATGGACAGGCCGCTGTCGGCGTTTATCACCGTGCCGGTGAGATGTCCCGAGTCGGCGGGGTTGGCCAGCAGCGTGTAGAGGCCGCCGTAGGACTCGGTGGAGGGCACCTCCTGCAGGGGCAGGACGGCGGCCGTACCGTCCAGGACGGAGTCGGAGCGGTCCTGGCCGAGGGCGTCGATGCCGCGCAGGCGCGTCGGGGCGATACCAGGCGCGACCCCGTTGACCCGAACGTCCGGCGCCAACTCGTAGGCGAGCTGCCGGACGACGCCGAGCAGCGCGTGCTTGGACGCGGTGTAGAGGACGCCGCCCCCGGACGCGTGGAAGCTCGCGTACGACCCGGTCATGATGACGCAGCCCCGGCTGCGGATGAGCGCGTCGGCGGCGGCGCGCACGGCCAGCAGGGCGGCGAGGACGTTGACGGCCATGAGCTCCTGGAACGCGGCCGTCAGGTCCTCGCCGGGGATGTCGAGGAGGGGCCGGGCCCCGTCGGTGATGCCCGCGTTGGCGACCAGGACGTCCAGGCCGCCGAACTCGGCCACGGCGGTCCGCACCGCCGTGACGTTGCCCTCCCACGAACGGACGTCCGCGACCAGCGGGACGACCGCGCCGCCCGTCTCGGCGGCCAGGCTCGCGAGCCCGTCTCCGTCGATGTCCATGGCGACCACGCGGGCGCCTTCGGCGACGTAGCGCCGCACGACCGCCCGCCCGATGCCCGAGCCCGCGCCGGTGAATACCACCGACTTCCCCTCCAGGACGCCCATGGCGCCTCCTTTCTCTCGTGCCGGATCTCAGGCGTTGCGCGCCGCGAAGAACGCGTCGTGGAGGGCGTCCATGACGCGTCCCGGGCGGCGGGCGCCGCCGAGGACGACGACCTCCGCGCCGGTCGCGCGGGCCGCCTCGGCGAGGTCCGGGGCGGCGTCGTACCCGGTGGCCGCGAGGACCGTGGCCGCCGGGATCGTCCGGCCGTCGGCGGTCCGGGCGCCCGCCCCGTCCGCGCCGGTGATCTCGGTGCCGGTCACGACGGTGACCCCGGCCTCGGCGAGCAGGCCGGGCAGCGCCGCGGCGTCGGTGAACACCTCCCCGTTGCCGAGCGGGGCCGGGCCCGCCTCGACGAGCGTGACCCGATGGCCCGCGTCCGCGAGCCACAGGGCGGTGTCCGCGCCGGTCATGCCGCCGCCCGCCACGACGACGGGCGAGACGACCTCGGACGGGTCGCCGACGTCGCGGGCGTGCCGCGTCCCCGGAAGGGGGCGGCCCGTCCCGCCGGTCGCCACCATGATGATGTCGTACCCGGTCAGCGCCGCCGCGTCGGCCCGCTCGGCGACGACGGTCACCTTCCGCGTCTCCACCTGGTGGACGAGGTGGTCGCGGAGCGCGGCGAGGTCGCCCTTGCGGGACGAGCGGGTCGCGGCGCGCAGCGTCCCGCCGAGCGGGCCCGGCTCGAACAGCGTCACCGCGTGGCCGCGGTCGGCGAGGACCGCCGCGGCGCGCAGCCCGGCGGGGCCGCCGCCGACGACCGCGGCGCGCCGGGGGGCCGGCGCGGGCTCGACCGGGTAGCGGTACTCCGCGCCCATGCTCGGGTTCACCGCGCAGCCGGTGCTGCGGCCGGCGTTGAGGCCGCGGTGCAGGCAGCCGTCGTTGCAGCGGATGCAGGGCACGATGTCGAGCAGGCGCCCGGCCGCGGCCTTGCGGGTCCAGTCGGGGTCGGCGAGCATCGCGCGGCCGAGCGACACGAAGTCGGCGCTCCCGGACGCGACGATCTCCCCGGCGACCTCGGGGCTGACGAGCGACCCCGACCCGATCACCGGGACCGACACCGCCGCCTTGATCCGCTCCCAGCCCCGGCGGTGCGGGGCGCGGGGCATGAACCAGGGGCTGACCTCGTACTCCATCAGGGCGTGGTGGCCGCCGGAGGCGTGGATGACGTCCACGCCCGCCGCTTCGAGCCGCCGCGCCAGCTCCACCGTCTCCTCGACCGGGATGCCGTCGGCCTCGTAGTCGGTGACCGACACCCGGAAGCTCAGCGGGAAGTCGCGCGGCACCCGGGCGCGGATCGCCCCGGCGACCTCCAGGGTGAGCCGCGCCCGGTTCTCGAACGAGCCGCCGTAGCGGTCGGTGCGCTTGTTGGTGTGCGGGGACAGGAAGTTGGTGAGCAGGTAGCCGTGCCCGGCGTGCACCTCCACCAGGTCGAAGCGGGCCAGGTGGGCGCGCTCGGCGGCGTCGGCGAACGCGGCGACGACTCCCGCGATCTCCGCCTCGGTCATCGGCACCGGGCGCTCCCCGTACTGCGCCTCGACGTAGTCCCAGGACACGTCGGACGCCGACTTGATCGGCGCGGTGCCGAGGAACTTCTGCCGGCCGCAGTGCTCCAGCTGGATGCCGATCTTCGCGCCGGCGGCGTGCACCTCGTCCACGAGCCAGCCGAGGCCCGGTACGTGCTCGCGCCGCGCGATCCCGACCTGCGCCTGGATCGACTTGCTGGCGTCGTCGTCCACGTAGCTGTACTCGACCATGACGAGGCCGACCCCGCCCTCGGCGAGCCGCTTGTAGTGGTCGACGAGCCGCTGGGTGACGGTGCCGTCCTGGTTGGACAGCGCGGTGGTCTGCGGCGACTTCACGACGCGGTTCTTCAGTTCCAGCGAGCCGATGCGGCCTGGCCGGAACAGCGCTTCAACGCTCATGTGCGATCTCCGGTGGAGTCAGCGGGGCAGCAGGCGGCGGGCGGCCTCCCGGACGCGGCGCTCCTCGTCCGGGAGGGTGAAGAGGGTGAGCTGCTCGTCGCCGGGGAGGCCGACGCGCAGGCAGCGCTGCTCCCACGGTGTGTCGACGGCCTCACCCTGGACGGCGGCGCCCGCTGCGGCGAGCCGGGACGCGAGGGCGCGCAACTCGGCCTCGTCACGGACCTCGACGCGCAGGGCGTGGTCGCGGCCGTGCCGGGCGCCGGTCTCGGCGTCGTCGACGAGGTCCCACTGGGCCTCGTCGAACAGCTCGATCGCGGCGGGCGCGACGGCGAACAGCACGCCGCGCTGGCCGCCCGGGTGCGTCCACTCGTCCACGACCGGGAGGCCGAGGCCGTCGCGGTAGGTGCGGACGGCGGCGTCGAGGTCGCGGACGCGCAGGCAGATCCGCAGCTCGTCGAACGCGCGGCGGCTGCCGCCCGGGTGGGCCGCCGGCCGGCTGACCAGCACGTAGACGTGCCCGTCGGGGGCGCGGAAGTGCGACCATTCGGTGGCCCAGGACGTCGCGACGCCCACGTGGACGTCGCCGATGAACGCGATGCCGTGGGCCTCCAGTTCCGCGCGGGCGGCCCGGACGTCGTCCACCAGCAGGCCGGCGACCGGGTGGTCGAAGAAGGAGTGCTCGGTGTCGGTGGGCTTGAACACCTCGAAGGCGTCGCCGTCGGGCAGGTCGAACACGACCGCGTCCGGCTGGTCGAGGCCGACGGGCAGGCCGACGACGTCGGAGAGGAAGCGGCGCATGGACTCGAACCGCGGTGTCCGCGACCCGACCCAGGCCATTCCGTGTACGCGCAAGATCTCCTCCGGTCAGGCGTTGGCGGCGGGGACGGGCGCGTCCCCGGCCGGTTCGGTGCGGACGGCCTTCGTGAAGGCGGCGTCGGTCTCGCCGCAGGCGGCGCAGATCGGCGCGCCGCCGGCGGCGGGGTCCCGGTCCATCTCGACGGCCGTGTACGAGCGGTCGCACACGTGGCAGGCGAGGCGGGCGGCCCAGGCGTCGCCGACCTCGTCGCGGACGTCGCCGTCGCGGCGCAGCAGGCTCGACGGCGCGAACCGCAGCACGGCCGCGTAGAGGACGACGCTGACGGCGAGCGCGGCCACCGGCGCGAGTTGCGACCCGACCGGGAACCGCGCGGCGTTCTGCGCCAGGTAGATCCCGACCGCGGCCGACACGACCCACACGCCGAGGCCGGGGGTGACGCCGCGCAGCCGCCCGGGGCGGAACTCCGGCCCGGCGCGCCGGTCGGCGGGGGTGAGGACGAAGTGGGTGACGACGATCCCGACCCAGCTCACGAGGAACACGCCCTGCCAGGCGAGGACCTTCTGGAGCGTGGCGAAGACGTCGGTGAGCATCAGCAGGTACGCGGCCGCGGCGACGACGAGCACCCAGGCGGTGCGCGGCAGCCGCAGCCCGAACAGCCGGGCGGTGAGCCGCCCCCAGTTGATCGACGACAGGTAGTAGTTCAGGGTGTTGACGCGGATCTGCGTGACGACGATCAGCAGCACGCCCCACACGCCGAGGGTCTGCACGATCGCCTTGACGACGCCGACCTCGGCGGTGGGCTCGGCGGGCAGGACCGTCCGGACGAGGTAGATGCCGGCGAGCCCGTTGAGCAGGAACAGCCAGCCGTAGAACACCCAGCCGAAGTTGACGTGCCGGTGGAAGCGCAGGTCCTGCGGCCTGCCCATCCGGGAAAACTCGATGGACGTCGCCATGAGCAGCCAGAGGCCCATGTAGGTGCAGAAGGTCATGAGCCATCCCGGGAGGGGCCGGGCGTCCGGGGGGATGGCGCCCTCGAAGCAGAGCCAGTCGGAGTGCCCGCCGCTCTGCACGGCGGCCGCGATGACGGCGGCGGCCACGCCGGCGATGTAGACCGGCAGCAGGTAGCCGTTGATGCGGTCCATCCAGGTCTGGACGCTGCCCATCATCAGCGGCAGCACCGCGACGACGACGATGAGGTACCACCAGCGGATGCCGGGCCCGCCGAAGTGGAGGTGGAACGCCTCGGCGAGCACGCTGCTCTCGAAGACGGCGTAGTAGGTGGTGCTGGCCGCCAGGAGGAAGGCGGTCAGGGCCGCCCCGTAGGTGCCGAACATGCGGCGGGACAGCAGGGTCGGGTTCAGCCCGGTCCGGACGGCCCAGCCCGTGATGAACCAGCTCAGCAGGGAGTAGACGACGACGGACAGGACGAGGCCGATGAGGGCCTGGCGGGTGCCGACGAGGCCGGCGACCAGCGCCCCGTAGAAGAGCCAGACCATGGCGCTGAGCAGCGACCAGTTGGCCATCAGCAGCTTGAGCCGGGGCACCCGGGCGGTGAGCGGCACCGCGTGCTGGGCGTAGTCCTCGGCGCGTTGTTCCCGGACGACGCGGGGATCGTCGTCGTAGGTGACGGGCAGTTCCAGGTTCCGACCGGACATGTCGATGTCCCTTCTCCTGGTCGGCGAGCGCGCACGCTCAAGGGGGTGGGGGTGGGGGTGGGGGTGGGGGTGGGGTGGGATGTATTCAAAACTGCATGCAGAAAGGGAGCCGAGAAAAGGGGTCAGCTCCGGTCCGCGAGCAGCCACCCGGCGCCCGGGACGACCGGCTCCAGGCCGAGCTCGCGGAGCGTCCGCCACACGGTGGCGACCGACGCGGTCACCACCGGGATGCCGAACGAGTCCTGGATCCGCTGCACGACCGGCAGCGAGGGCATCTGCACGCACGCGCTGAGCACCAGCGCGTCGGCGCCGGAGGTGTCGATCCGCGCGGCGATGCCGACGAGGTCCGCCGGGTCGAGCCGGCCGACCGCGAGGTTGTCGGAGACCTCCAGGCTGACGGCGTCCTGGACCTCGACGCCCTCCGCCTCGATGTACTCGCAGACCGTCCCGGTCAGCGGCTTCATGTACGGGGTGATGACGGAGACCTTCTTCGCGCCGAGGTGCTGGAGCCCCTCGACCAGCGCGCCCGCCGAGGTCAGCACCGGTGCCCGGCCGGCGACCGCCGACAACCGCTGCCGGCTGACCCGGTGGTAGCCCGGCGAGTGCGCCATGATCGCGACGAGGCAGGCGTAGGCCATCACGTCCACGTCGGCGTCGGCGAGCTGCTCCGCGCACACCAGGGACTGGTCGTCCATCGCGCGGAGCTGCTCGGGATCGACGTGCTGCATCCGCATCCGCGCGGAGTGGAACGTGAACCGCTCCGGCGCGACGGCCTCGCGGGCCCGCAGCATCGCGGGGATCTCGGTCTCCATGGTGGTGTTCGAACTGGGCACGATCATGCCGAAGCGGATCGCGGTCATCGTCAGGTCTTCCTCTCCTCGCGGACGTGCCGCAGGTTGGCGGTGGACAGGTTCAGCTCGCCGCGCACTCCGGGCCGCAGCCAGCGCAGCGTCCCCGGGCGCTCGATCCGGCCGTCCGGCGCGGTGCCGAGCTCGATGCCGAGCCCGCGCGCGGCGAGCGCCAGCGGGCCGAAGACGTGGTCGGGGTCCTGGTCGAGGACGAGCCCGAGCGCGGCGTCGATCAGGTGGAACTCCAGGACCTGCCGGGCGAACTGGGCGTCGCGGTCGCGCATCGCCTCCAGCAGCAGCCGGTCCAGCCGGGTGAAGTCCTCGGGCGCCTCGGGGTGGGAAAGGTAGAGCCGCTGGTGCCGGTAGATCTTCAGGTGCAGCGACTCGGTCAGCTCCGCCCACGCCTTCGGGTACCGGCCGAGCGCGGTCTGGTGGAAGCGGAGGTGCGCCTCCTGGAAGTCGCGGATGCGGCGGCCGTCGCCCTCCATCCGCGCCAGGTCGGCGTCCATCCGCTCCAGGTCGCCGTCGGTGAGCTCGGCGACGATCCCGGCGATCGTCGGCGGCTCCACCAGCAGCCGGAGGCCGTAGTACTGCTCGACGTGCGCGGCGCTGGTCGGCGCGACCTCCATGCCGCGGTTGGCCTCCGCGACCACCAGGCCGTCGGCCTCCAGCCGGTGCAGCGCCTCGCGCAGCGGCGTCCGCGACACCTCCAGCTCGGTGGCGAGCCCGCCCTGCGAGAGGCGGAGCCCCGGCGCGTAGACGCCGTCGATGATCCGCTCGCGCAGGGTGTGGTAGATCGCGTCGACCGTGTTGCCCGGCCTGGACTCGGTCATCGGCGCTCCGTCCCCTCCGCGCCGGGGGTGCCGCCGGCGGCGCCCGGGGCCTGGCCGGCGCCGGGCGCGTCCTCGGAGCCGAGGGCCACCGCGAACAGCTCGGTGAACCGCTCCGGGTCCTGCCGGGCGACGATCTCCAGTTGCATGGCGTCCAGCAGGATGCGGTGGCCGTGCTTCGGGACGAGGATCTCCAGCCGCTCGCCCTGCCGCGTCCACACCTTGCGGACCAGGACGCCGGTGAACTCGTTCCCGATGCCGATGGCCTCTCCCGCGCGGACGACCCCCTCGGGCAGTTCAGGTTCCGCGGTCATGTCCCGTCCCCCTCGATGTGTGCGGCTCGGTCCGGTGCGGCCGGTGCGGCGCAGCCGGTCTGGTTCAGTCGATCTCGATGATCTGTGCGGGGACACCGTAGGCCGCCGGGCGCACCCCGCGCAGCACCGGAAGCGTCTCCCTGCGCCGCGCCACCGCCCCGAGATCGAGCTCCAGGACGCGGGACGCGGCGGGCGCCGTGCCGAGGTCGGCCAGCACCTCGCCCCACGGCCCCGCGGCGAGCGCGTGGCCGTGGGTCGGGAACGCGTCGTCGGCGCCGTCGCCCCCGTGGACCGTCGCCGACGCGACCACGTAGGCGGAGTTCTCCACGGCGCGGGCCCGCAGCAGCAGTTCCCAGTGCGCCTCCCCGGTCCGCCGCGTGAACGCCGACGGGACGAGCAGCACCTCGGCACCGGCCAGCGCCAGCGCCCGGTACAGCTCGGGGAAGCGCACGTCGTAGCAGATCGTCAGCCCGACGGCGGCGCCCGCGACCCGCAGCAGCGCGGGGCGGTCGCCGGCCGTCTCGACGCCGGACGCCTCGAACGAGCGCCCGTCGATCCGCGCGTCGAACAGGTGGATCTTGTCGTAGCCGCCGGCGATCTCGCCGTCCGCGCGGATGGCGAGGGCGGTGTTGCGGACCCCGCCGGACGACCTGCGCTTGAACCCGCCGAGGACGACCGCCGACCCCGCCGCCTTCGCGGCCCGCCGCAGCGCCCCGATCTCCGGGTCGTCGACGGACAGCGCCGCGTCCCGCATCTCGGTGTTGGTGCCGAGCATCAGCCCGTTCTCCGGCAGCAGGACCAGGTCGGCGCCCGCGCACTCGCGGATCATCGCGCAGGCCGTCTCGACGTTGGCCGCGACGTCGCGGGTGGCGTGCCACTGGGTGAGGCCGACGGTGAGCGTCCGGTCAGGCATGGGCGTGCTCCTCGCGGCCGGCCCGCGCGGGACGCTCCGGCAGCGGCAGGTCGACGACCGTCCAGCCGCCGCCGGACGCCTCCATCGGCTCGTACGCGAGCACCTCGGCGGGCACTCCGGGCCCGACCAGCCCGAGCATGATCAGCCAGTTGAGGAACTCGTACTGGCCGTGGTCCAGCAGCGGGTACGGCTCCAGGTTGCCGAGGTCGTTGCCGCGCCCCGCCTGGAGCATCTCCAGGATGTAGGTGTCGAACTCGACGTCCACGCCGCCGAACTTCCCGGGGTCGAGCCAGTGCGAGAGCCCGCCGGTCGCGAGCATCGCCACCCGCTCGCCGCGCGTCTCCAGGACCGTGCGCAGCACCTCCCCGAACGCCCGCGCGCCGAACGGCGAGAACGTCCGCGCCGGCTGCGTGATGATCGGGACGACGGGCAGGCCGGGCCGCGGCAGCACCTGCCGCAGCGGGACGATCAGCCCGTGGTCCAGGTCGACGCGGTCGGCCTCCTCGACCTCCATGCCCTCGGCGCGGACCGCGTCCACGATCGCGCGCGCGAAGGCGGGCGCGCCGGTGAGGGCGAGGTCCAGGTCGGGGCGCTTGAAGAACTCCATCGACCCGGTGTGCGACGCCGCCGTGCCGACGACGAACGCGCCCGTCCGGAAGCTCTGGAAATGGCAGTCGGCCGTCACGAGCAGCACGTCGGGGTCGGCCGCCGCGATCCGCTCGCCGAGCCGCCGGTACGCCCCGGTGAGCCGGGCGACGCCGTCGGCCGGGTCGATCTCGGGGCGGGCCAGCAGGTCGGGGACGTGCGAGCAGCCGCCCGCGAACACCAGGTTCGCCGGCACGTCCGGGTCGGGCGGCGGCGCCGCGTGCTCCACGTGGAAGCGGCTCGCGCTGGTGGAGTCGCCGAGGTCGTCGGCGAACCACCGGCTGACGAGGATCGTGATGCCGTCGACGACGCCGGCGGAGCGGAGCCGGTCGCGCCGCCCGTCGGCGATGACGCCGGCCCATTCGGCGTCCAGCCCCAGCCCGGCGCCGACGCCGGCCGGGTCGGCGCGGAACCGGGCGAGCAGCGCGGTGTCGCGGCCGAGCGCCAGGATCGCCTGCTCCAGGACCTTCGCGGTCACCGCCATCTCATGCCTCCTCGCCCGTCAGCACCCCGTCGCGGACGACCGCGTGCCCGTCGATCTCGACGGTGCAGCCGCGCATCGGGATGTCCAGGTGCGCCGGGGTGTCGCGGCCCGCGAACCGGTTCGGGCCCGTCGACCACATGAAGTTCCCGGCGGTGGAGCGCAGCTCCTGCCCGTACAGCGAGCGCGGCTCGTAGACCTCGAACGCCGACCAGCGGGCGACCGGGTGGACGCCCCAGCCCATGTGGGAGACGGCGTACACGTTCTCGTCGTCCCACGCCTCGAAGTAGTCGCGCAGAACGAACGCGTCGTTCCCGGCGCCCTCGACCTTCGTGATGAAGCCCTTCTCGATCGTCAGCGTCACCGTGTCGCGGACCGCGCGCTGCCACGGGATCAGCACGTCGCCGGGCTGCAGGACGATCGTGCCCGCCGCGGTCAGGTCGTGCGGGAAGCAGGCGACGAAGCCGCTCGGCCAGTGGTCCCAGCGGCCCGGCTCGTCGACGTAGCCCCACTGGTGGGTGATCGGAAGGTCCTCGCCGGAGATGTCGGCGGTGAGGTCGGTGCCGGCGGCGGACGTCACGCGCAGCGTGCTGCCCGCCTTCAGCCGCCGGCCGCCCGCCTCGACGACCGCGCGGAGCCGCTCGTCGCCCATCAGCCGCTCCAGCACGTTCGCGGGCTCGGCGACGAACAGCATCCGCTTGCCGTTGCCGGTGATCCGCGTCCGGACGTCGGAGTGGATCAGGCCCTCCACCGTCACGTCGATGACGAGGTCGCACTCGGCGGCGGCGGCGAGCAGCGCCGCGACCTCCCGGCCGTCGGCCTCGTAGGGCGGCAGCAGCGGGTTGGACAGGCTGGACGCGGTCAGCACCAGCGCGCCCGCGCCGATGTCGCGGGCCGCGGCGACGGCCGCCTCGGCGTAGTCGGTCTTCTTGCCCAGCTCGGAGATCACCGCGACGGTCTCCGACGGCTTCAGCGCGCACAGCCGGTACTGGTCGACGAACAGTTCCCGCAGGGTCTTCGGCATTCCGGTGTCTCTCTTTCTTTCTGGGAGCGGGTTCTCGGGAGGGGCCGGTCAGAGGGTGGAGCGCACCGCGCCGCCGTCCACCGCGAACGCCTCGCCGGTGACGAACCCGGCCGCGGGGGACAGCAGGAAGGCGGCGGCCCGCGCGATCTCCTCCGGCTCGGCCCACCGGCCGAGCGGGATGGCGGACACGACCTTCGCCTGCTCCTCGTCCCCGGTCGTCCCGTTCGCCGCGGACTTCGCGGCGACGATCCGCCGCATCCGGTCGGTGCCGGTCGCGCCGGGCATCAGCTGGTTCACGCGCACGCCGTGCGGCGCCAGCTCCATGGACATCTGCTTGGCCAGCGCCGACAGCAGCGACCGCATGGAGGCCGACAGCACGCCGCCGGGCGCGGGCTGCTTCACCCAGGTGGAGGTGATGAACAGGATCGAGCCGCCGCCCTGCTCGACCATCTGCCGCGCCCCCGCCGAGGCGAGCTGCACGGCGGGCCGGACGAGCTGGTCGTAGGCGAGCGCCCAGTCGTCCTGGACGGTCTCCAGGAACGGCACGATCTTGGGGCCCGGGGTGTTGATTACGAGGAGGTCGAGCCTGCCGTGCGCGGCGACCACGTCGGGGACGAGCCGGTCGACGGCCGCCGCGTCCACCTGGTCCACCGGGTACGGCGTCCGTCCCGGCGCGGCCTGCGGCGCACGGGCGCTGACGGCGACGTCCGCGCCCTCCGCGGCGAGCAGCCCGGCGATCGCCGCGCCGATGCCGCGGCTCGCGGCGGTGACGAGCGCGACCTTGCCGTCCAGTCCGAGGTCCACGGGTCAGTCCTCGATCGTGATGGCGGACTCGGGGCACTGCGCGGCGGCGCGGCGCGCGGCCTCCGGGTCGGCGGGGACGCCGTCGCCGGTGACCGCCGCGTAGCCCCAGTCGTCCAGCTGGAACAGGTCCGGGGCGATCTCCGCGCACGTGCCGTAGCCGCTGCACTTGGTCGCGTCGACGAACACCTTCATGTCAGCTCTCCTCTCGTTCGAGGTCTCGTTCGGTGGCCCGGTCGAAGTCGGCCGGGAACTCGGCGCGGACGGTCCGCGCCCATCCGGCCGCGCCGTCCAGGAACGCGCACGCGCCCCGGCCGGGCAGCGTCTCGCCCCAGCGCCGCAGGTTGTCGCGGTCCCGCCGGTTCGCCGTGCCGTCCTTCAGCGCCGCGAACACGTCGCGGATCGCGGCGGTGCCCTTGGCGCACACGCCGCACTGCCGCGCCGACTCGCGGGCGTACCAGGCGGTGATCTCGGCGGCGACGGCGAGCGGGTCCGTCCCGGCCGGCAGCGCGGTGATCGCGCCGCAGCCCAGCCCGGAGCCGGCCGCGCGCACCGCCTCGTAGGTGCAGGGGGTCGCGGCGTGCGACGGGCCGAGGAGCCCGCCGAACCAGCCGCCCATCACGAACCCGGCGGGCTCACTGGTGAAGCCGCCCGCACGGGCGAACAGCTCCTCGACGGACAGCCCGAACGGGACCTCGTACACGCCGGGCTCCGCGCACGCGCCGGTCAGGGTGACGAGCGTCGTGCCGGGCGACTCCGCCGTGCCGTTCTCGCGGTACGCGGCGGCGCCGTGCCGGGAGATCCACGCGGCGTGCGCGAGCGTCTCCACGTTCGACACGAGCGTCGGGCGGCCGTCCACGCCGGAGTCGCAGACGCGCGGCGGGCGGGCCAGCGGCAGCGCGGGGCCGCCGCCGATCGACCGGCAGGCGGCCGTCTCCTCCCCCGCCACGTACGTCGGCTCGACGACGTGGACCTCCGGGACGGGGCCGCCGACCGCCGGCATCTCGGCGATGGCGGCGCGCACCGCCGTGACCGTATCCGGGTGGGAGAGGTAGACGACGGCGCGGTCCGCGCCGACCGTGCGGGCGGCGAGCAGCAGGCCGTCCAGCACCAGGTGGGGGCGGTTCACCAGCAGCCACCGGTCCTTGTGCGAGCTGGGCTCGCCCTCCTCGCCGTTGGCCACGACCACGCGGGGGCCGGGCCCGTCCGCGACCGCCCGCCACTTGACGTGCGCGGGGAACCCGGCGCCGCCCCGGCCGCGCAGCCCGGCGGCGGCCAGCTCGGCGAGCACGTCGCCGCACGCGGCGGGCGCGTACGTGCCGCGCTCGCGCTCGGCGGCGAGGCCGAGCGGTCCCGGCGTCAGCAGCCGAGGCTCGGTCAGCACCCGGGTCACCATCGGGCCAGCACCTCCTCCACGCCCACGACGTCGCCGTACTTCGCGTCGATGTCCAGCAGGTTCGCCTCGTGCGGGCCGGGCTCGCGGTCGCCGACGCACTCGCGCGGGACGAACACCGCGAGGTCCAGCGCGCAGGCGTCGACGGCGGTCGCCCGGACGCAGCCGGACGTGGTCGCGCCGCAGACGACGAGCGTGTCCACCCGCTCGGCGGCGAGCCGGGCGGCGAGGTCCGTGCCGGCGAACGCGGAGGCCGCCTTCTTGGCGATCACCGGTTCGCGGACGGGCAGCCGCTCGTCCACCTCGACCCACCGCGAACCCTCGGTGAGGGCGCGGAGCGCGGGCATCTTGCGGAGCCAGACGAGGCCGTCGAGGTCCGCGGGCGCGTAGGCGATGGTCGTCAGGAAGACCGGGACGCCCGCCGCCGCGGCGCGCTCCAGCAGGGTGCCGGTGTGCGCCACGACGTCGTCCAGGTCCGAGCCGGGCGGGCACGCGGGGTCGGTGAACCCGGCGATCAGGTCCACCACGACCACCGCCGGGCGGTCGCCCCAGGCCAGCCGGCCGCCGAGGCCGCCGCGCCCGTACCGCTCGCGCGTCGCCGCGATCCAGTCGCTCATTCGAACGTCAGCTTCGGCCAGGTGCCGGGCTCGGCGCGCATCATGTCCGCGTAGAACCGGTACAGGTTGCGCTGGACGCCCTCCTCGTACCGCGTCCAGTACGCGATGCCGGGCCCCGGCCAGTCGGGGACCTCCTTGGCGATCCCGATGCCGGGCATCCCCATCTGGTAGTTCAGCTTGAAGTCGAGCAGGTCCGCCGCCGTGGACCGGCCGGTGCGGCTCACCGTGATCCACGGCTCGGTGTCGTCCATCTCGAAGGCGCCGCCCATGGAGAAGGTGCCGAGGCCCGCCCGGTACGCCCGGTCCTTCTGCTCGGGCGTCATGTTCTTGTAGACGCAGAACCAGTTCCAGATCTCGACCTGGCCGACGCCGTGCGGCTGCCACGTCCGGATCGTCATCACGCCCGTCGGCGGGTGGTTCGCGCCGTCCTCGGTCATGGGCAGCGCGAGGATCGAGAAGTTCGGGAAGACGTTCGCCACCATCACGCGGGAGCGGCGGGCGATGTCGAGCTGGTGCTCGCTGATCCGGGACGTGTCGAACGTCGCGGCGACGTCGTCGGGGAAGCCGAAGAACTTCGGGCCCGGCTCGTCCTCGGACGGCGCCATCGAGAACGACAGCGAGTGCCCCGGCGACGCCTGGATGTGGTACCCCATCATGTTCTCCCGGAAGGGGACGGGGAACGCGCCGATCTCCCACACCGACCGGTGCAGCGTGCCGAGGTGGTAGTCGTCGCCCGCGAAGTTGTCGCTGCCCGACTTCCAGTTCGCGTCGATCACGAACCGCTGCGGCGCGCCGATGATCTCGATGCCGTGCTCGTTCAGCCCGAACAGCAGGTCGAGGTACCAGGCCATGCCGCCGAGGTAGTCCTCCAGCTCCGGCGCCGTCGGGTCGAGCGTCGCGAACACGAGCCCGTGGTAGGAGCGGACGCGGGCGACCTTCGCCAGGCCGTTGCCCTCCTTCGGCATGCCGCCGAACGCGTTCCGCCAGAGCGGGGCGCCGACCAGGTCGCCCTTCGTGTTGTACGTCCACCCGTGGTACGGGCAGCGGAAGTGGGAGGTGTTGCCCGAGTCGGACCGGCACACCTGGACGCCCCGGTGTCGGCAGGCGTCGAACAGCACGTGGATCTCGCCCTGCTCGTCCCGGACGACGATGAAGCTGTCCTCGCCGATCTTGCGCAGGACGTAGTCGCCCTTCGCCTCGATCTCCGACTCGTGCGCCAGGTAGACCCAGCACCGGCCGAAGACCGACCGCAGCTCCCGGTCGTAGATCTCCTGGTCGCCGAAGATGGCGGCCGGGACCTCGCCGCGCCCGACGCCGTCGGCCAGCTCGTCGAGGATCCGCTCGCTCCGTGCCATCGAGTCCCCCTCAGAAGAAGATGGAAAGGTTGTGGGTGCCGATCACGGTGAGGTCCAGCCGGACCTCGCGGCGCAGCAGGCGCAGGGCGCCGTCCTCGCGGCGCAGCACGTCCCTGCGCTCGCCGGACAGCAGCTGCGGCCGCGTCTGCTCCTGCCGGGTGCGGAAGATCAGCAGGTTGCTGCGCACCGCCGCCTCGTCCCCGCCCAGGTCGGTGACCTTGATGTTGGTGACGAAGTGCCGGATCCGGGACGGCGGGTCCTCGGCCCAGGCGTACGCGGTCTCGTTCCGCGCGACCCGGCTCTCCAGCGAGCCGTACGTCTCGTCGAGATGGAACGTTCCCGGCAGGAAGCCGGTCCCGCGCGCCCGCTCGACCGTCTGCCTCAGCGGCACCTGGTAGACGACGTCGCGGCTGACCATGCCCTCCAGCCACTCGCGTTCCCGGTAGTCGTCCAGCAGCTCGGCCTCGACGTCCATCCAGTCGACGACCTCGTTGTAGAGCGCGCTGCCCGCCCGCACTCGCACGCCGGTTCGCACCACGGCGACCTCCCTTCCGAAGGTGCCCACACTTTTGCATACACTTTGTGGATGCGGCAAGGGTCACATGGAACGTCCGGGTAAAAATCCGGCATGACCGGCGCTGACCTGGGTGGAGCGCCGGGTCGGTGGGTGGGGGGCGGGGGCCGGTACGGTGCCGTCATGGTGACGGACGGGCTGCGGCCCCTGGAGGACGAGGCGTGGCGCGGGTTCCTGCTCGCCCATGACCGGATCTGGCGTTCGATCCAGGAGGGGCTCGCCCCGCTGAACGTGAGCATGGCCGAGTACAGCGTGCTCGCGCTGCTCGGCGAGGCCGCGCCGGAGCCGATGCGGATGTCCGAGCTGGCCGAGCGCCGGCTGATGTCCACCGGCGGGTTCACCCGCCTCGCCGACCGGCTGGAGGGGCGGGGGCTCATCGAGCGGCGGCGGTCGGCCGCCGACGGCCGCGGGTTCGAGGTGACGCTGACCGGCGCGGGCCGGGCCCTGCTGCGCAAGGCGTGGCGGCAGCAGCAGCGCGACATCCGCAGGCTCTTCCTCGACCGGCTCGGCGAGGACGACCTGCGCACCCTCGCCGACATCTGGCGGCGCCTCGCCGCCGAACCGGAGAGACCGGAGTGACCCCGTCAGGTCACCGGTTCCGGGCGACGATCTCGCGGACCGCCGGGGCCACCTCCCGGCCGAAGACCTGGAGCTCCGCCGGGTCGTCACCGGCCAGGATGAAGGTGCCGAACCCGTGCCGCAGCGCCAGTTCGGCGAGCCGCTCCGCCCAGCGGGCGTCGTCGGCGTCCAGCCGGCCGACGTTCAGCAGGCGGCGGATGTCGCGCGGGTCGCGGCCCGCCTCGCGGGCGGCCTCGTCGATGACCGCGTTGCTCTTCGGGATCTCGGCCTCGTCCCGGAGGTAGGCCAGGGTGGGCAGCCAGCCGTCGGCCTTCGCGCCGGTGAGGCGGAGCATCTTCGGCTTGTAGGCGCCGAGCCAGATGCCGATGTCGTGCGCCGGGGCGGGGCCGCGCTTGGCGCCGTCCACCCGGTAGTAGGTGCCGTCGAGCTTGAAGCGAGTCCGGTCGCCCGCGTCCCAGACGCCGCGGATGACGTCGATCGCCTCGCTCAGCGCGTCCACGGCCTGGCCGGGTGACAGCCTGCGGCCGCCCATCGCCTCGATGGCGTCCCAGAAGCCGCCGGCACCGAGACCCAGCTCGAACCGGCCGCCGGACAGCAGGTCCAGGCTCGCCGCCGCCCGCGCCAGCACCGCCGGCGGGCGCAGCGGCAGGTTCAGCACGTTGCCCGACAGGCGGATGCGCTCGGTCCGCGCGGCCGCGTAGGACAGCAGCGTCCAGGTGTCGAGGAAGCGCGGCTGGTAGGGGTGGTCCTGGAAGGTGGCCAGGTCGAGCCCCGCGTCCTCGGCGGCGCGCACCAGCCCGACCACCTGTTCCGGCTCGGCGTTGGACGGCGTGATGAACGCCCCGAACTCCAGCTCGTGCCCGTAGTCGGCCATGCCGCACTCCCCCCGGTCGCCCGATCAAGGTGCCTTCGGCCGCGACAACGCCGCGCGCCGACCCGGCATTCCTCGCCGCGCCGCGGGCGTGACCGGAGACGGCCACCGCCGGGTCAAGCGCATGGTCATCTCGATTAACGTGCTGAGTCATCCCGAACTAGGACAACACGGAAGGGTCACCCCGGTGGAGTTCCGCATCCTTGGCAGTCGGGTCAGAGTCCGGGGCGCGCGAGGCGAATCCATCGGCGTCTTCCGGCCGCAGGTGCGCCGGCTGCTGGCGGTGCTGCTGGCCGAGGAGGGCCGGCCGGTCCCGGCGGGCGTGCTCGCGAGACGGCTGTGGGACCCGGCCGACGGCACGGACCCCGCCGCCGAGCTGGAGCGGGCGGTCGCCACCGCGCGGCGGGTCCTGCCGGACGGCCTCCTGGCCGCCGGGGACGGCGGGCTCCGGCTCCGGCTGGACGAGGGCGACCGGCTGGACCTGCGCGACTTCCGGGACCTGGCCGCGGACGTCCGGCGGACGCGCGGCTCCGACGCCGACTCGGCCGCCGCGAGCTGCCGGCGGGCGCTGGGGCTGTGGGCGGACCAGCCGCTGGGCGACCTTCCGTCCACCGCCGCGATGGAGCCGGTCCGGCGGGCGCTGCTCGGCGAGCGGAGCCAGGTCCGCGAGGAGCTGGCCGAGATCCTGCTCGCGCAGGGCGGGCACCGCGAGTTCATCGTCTCCGGACGGTCGTGGGCGGCGCAGGAGCCGGTGAACGAGCACCTGATCCGCCTGCTGATGCTCGCGCTGTACCGGGACGGCCGCGCCGCCGAGGCGCTGCGCCTCTACGAGAGGACGGCCGCGCTGCTGGAGCCCGCCGGGCCCGGCCCCGGGCTGCGGCGGATGGCCGCGCTGATCGGCCGCCGCGATCCGAAACTGGACTTCAGGCCCCGCCCGGCCCTGACCCCGCTGGCCCCCGACAAGGCGGCCGATCTGCGCATCGATCCCAGTACGGCATCGCCCGCCCGGATCTACGACTACTACCTCGGCGGCAAGGACAACTACGAGGTCGACCGGGCGGCGGCCGAGGCGATCATGAAGACCGTGCCGGAGGCGCCGGCCGCGGCCCGCGCCAACCGGGCGTTCCTGGCGAGGGCGGTCCGGTACCTGGCGGCGCAGGCCGGGATCCGGCAGTTCGTCGACGTCGGTGCGGGGCTGCCCACGCAGGGCAACGTGCACGAGATCGTCCACGATGTGTCGCCGGACGGGCACGTGGTCTACGTCGACAACGACCCGACGGTGCTCGTCCACGGCAGGGCCCTGCTGGAGGGCAGCCCCAACGTCGCGGTCATCCGCGGCGACCTGCGCCGCCCGGAGGAGATCATGGCCGACCCCCGGCTGGCCGAGCTGATCGACTTCACCGAGCCCGTGGGCCTGCTGCTGGTGGCGGTCCTGCACTTCATCCCGGACGGCGACGACCCGGCGGCGCTCGTCGCGCGCCTGGTCGAGCCGCTGCCGTCCGGCAGCCACGTGGTGGTCTCCCACGGTTACGAGGGAGGCATGGACCCCTCCGACGTCGAGCACGCCCTCGGCGTCCGGCGCCGGACGGCCGCGCCGATCTGCTCGCGCGGCCCCGAGCAGGTGGCCGCGCTCCTGACCGGGCTCGACATCCTGGACCCCGGCATCGTCTGGATCCCCGAATGGGGCCTGCCGCACCCGCCCGCGCCCACCGACGACCCGCAGCTCAGCCACTTCGTCGGCGGCGTCGCCCGCAAGCCCTGACGGTCAGGCGGCGCGGCGCTCCACCGTCGTCGGCAGGACGGTGAAGCCGCGCACGTCCCACGGGCGGCTCCTCACTCCCCCATGAGCCCAGCACATCCGGGTGGTCGTCGCGGTGACCGCTTGCGGCCAGCGTACGGCCGGGAATATCTGCCTGCGCAGATAACTTTCTACCGGACGCGCCGGGGACGCCCCGGCGGAGAGGAGACCGGACGATGGCTTTCGAGATCGGGATCATGACCTTCGGCGAGGTGACGGAGGACCCCGTCACCGGCGCCCCGCCGTCGCCGCGCGAGCGGGTGCGGGAGACGATCGAGCAGGCGAGGGTCGCCGACGAGGTCGGCCTGGACGTGTTCGGCGTCGGCGAGCACCACCGCTCCGACTTCGTCGGCTCGGCCCCGGCGATCCTGCTGGCGGCCGCCGCCGAGGCGACCGAGCGCATCCGGCTGACCAGCTCGGTCACCGTGCTCGGCTCGGAGGACCCGGTGCGCGTCTGGGAGCAGTTCGCGACGATCGACCTGCTCTCGGCCGGCCGCGCCGAGATCATCGCGGGCCGCGGCTCCTACACCGAGTCGTTCCCGCTGTTCGGCTACGACCTGCGCGACTACGGCGAGCTGTTCCGCGAGAAGCTCGACCTGCTGCTCCAGATCCGCGAGCGGAACCCGCTCACCTGGTCGGGGCGCTTCCGCGCCGCGCTGACCGACGCCGACATCGCGCCGCGCGCGGACGGCGGGACGCTCCCGATCTGGGTGGGCGTCGGCGGCTCGCCGGCGTCCGCGATCAGCACCGGGCGGCTCGGCCTGCCGATGGCGCTGGCCCTGCTGCTCGGGCCGATGACCTTCCACGAGCAGACCGTCGAGCTGTACCGCGCGTCCGCCGCCGAGGCGGGGCACGACGCCGCCGCGCTCCCGGTCAGCATCAACGTCCACGGCTACGTCGGACGGACGAGCCAGGAGGCCAGGGACACCATGTACCCCTACTTCGCCAAGGGGATGATGGACAACAACCACCAGCGGGGCCAGGGCATGCTGCTTCCGCGAGTGGCGTTCGATGCGCAGTCGTCGCCGCGCGCCGGCCTGCTGGTCGGCAGCCCGCAGGAGGTCATCGACAAGCTGCTCGGCTACCACGAGCTGTACGGCCTGAACCGCGCCATCATCCAGATGGGCTTCGGCGGGATGCCGCAGAGGGAGCACCTGGCGGCGATCGAGCGGCTCGGCACCGAGGTCGCGCCCGTCGTGCGGCGCGAGGTCGCCGCCAAGCGGAAGGAGGCGGCATGACCACCCCGACCATCGACGCGCGGCCGGACGCACCGGCGGCGGGAGGCACCGCGCTGCGGGTCGTCGTCGTCAACGGGAGCCCGAGCCGGTCATCGAAGACGCTGGGCCTCGTCGACGCCGTCCTCGGCACGCTGAAAGGGATGCTTCCCGTCGAGACGTCCCGGATCGACGTGTACCGCCTGGGTCCCGGGTTCACCGGGGCCGTCGAGCGGGACGACGTGACGCCCGAGGTCGAGGCCGCGCTCAAGCTCGCCGAGGACGCCGACTTCCTCATCACGGCGGTGCCGGTGTACCGGGGCTCCTACCCCGGCATGTTCAAGCACTTCTTCGACCTCGTCGACCAGTACGCGCTCGCCAACAAGCCCGTCCTGCTGGCGGCGACGGGCGGGGGCGACCACCACGCGCTCGTCCTGGACCATGCGCTCCGGCCGCTGTTCGCGTTCTTCCAGGCGCTGACGGTGCCGGTCGCGGTGTTCGCGTCCGCCGGTGACTTCGACGGGACCACGCTGCTCAACCCCCGCGTCTACGGCCGCATCGAGACGGGCCTCGCCGACGTCGCGGACCTGCTCCGATCCCGCGCGACCGGCGCGCGAGCCGCCCCGGCCGGCTGATCCCCCAGCGGGGTCACATGAAGTTGCGGGTGTGCAGGGCCGACAGGTCGGCGGCCTCGTCGGCGGGGAAGCCGAGGCGGACGAGGCGGTGCCGCCGCCCCTCGTCCATCTCGGTCTTCAGCTTCTGGACCTCGTCGTGGCCCCGGCCGACGTCCTCCGGCGCCCAGCCCCCGGCGGCGAGCAGGACCAGGGAGTCGAAGACGTCCTGGTTCAGCCCGGACGTCTCGACGAGGGCGTCGTGGCGGCGCTCGACGGCCGTCCGGAGCCTCGACCGGAGGGACGGGTCCAGCTCGGACTGGTGGTGCAGGTGCGCCACCCCGAAGGCGACGTGCCGGGCCTCGTCCTGCCGGGCCAGCCGCGTGACCTGGCGGGTGACCGGGTCGGGGGCGTGCCGGTCGAGGAACGTCAGCAGGTTGAGGAAGCTGCCCTCGCCCAGCACCGAGAGGAGGAACGACGCCAGGGAGAAGTCGGGCTCGGTGAGCAGGGTCGCGAGCGACTCGCGCCCGCTCGCCGACGAGGTGCCCATCTCGCCGCCGCGCAGCAGCGCGCGCCGGGTGAACACCTCCATGTGCCGGGCCTCGTCGGCGGCCTGCACCGCGAGGAGCTGGAGGACCTCGCGGAAGTGCGGGTGGATGCGGCCGAGCAGCCGCGCCGGGACGACCAGCGCCGCCTGCTCGTTCTCCACCAGGAACGTCATGACCTGGACGACCGCGCGCTCGATGTCGGCGGGCAGCTCGAAGGCGGCGCCCCAGTCGACGGCCTCCTCCGGGTCCCACTGGGACGACGCGGCGTGCGCGTAGAGGGACGGCGCCACGTCCGCCCAGACCAGGTCGCGGTCGGCCAGGTCGAAGCCGGGTTCGGGGCCGCCCGGCTCCACCAGGGCGCCGCGCGCCGCGAGGCCCCAGTGGGCCTTCGGCTCCTTCCGCACGCCGCCGGGGCGCGGGTCGCCGGCCCGCTCGGCGCCCGCCCAGCGGTCCAGGTCCGTCCGGCCGCGGACGACGTAGGCCCGGACGGGGTCGTCGCGGTCGCCGGGCCGGCGGACGCGGTGGCCCTGCGACCGGCACCAGCTCTCCAGGTGGACGGTCAGCGCCGGGTCGTGCCCGGTGACGGCGAGTTCCGCGCCCGGCGGCAGGTCGCGCAGGGCGCGCTGCACGAGCAGGTGCGCGCCCCGTTCGAAGCCGAGCCCGTCGAGCCGGACGACGGGCGCCCCGGCGTGCGGGTTCACGGCCGGTAGCCGGCGGCCGTGACCGCGCCTTCGGCGTCGTAGAAGCCGGCCTCGTCGACCGCCCGTTCGAGCGGCGGGTAGCCGGTCGTCCGGCCCGGCCGCCAGGCGGTCAGGCCCTCCAGGTCGAACAGGGGCCGGACCTTGGGGTCGGCGTACGACATCGAGAGCAGCAGCTCGCCGAACCGGTCGGCCTCCGGGCCGTCGCCGACCGTGAGGTTGCAGTGGTCGAACGGCGGCGTCTGCGCGATGACGCGGGTGCCGCCGGGCGGCAGCGTGCCCTCCCGTCCGAACAGCAGGTGGTTGCCGTCGATCATGCAGGCCGCCGCGACACGCCCGGCCATCAGCGCGCGGGCGGCGTCGCGCTCGCCGCCGATGTGGTCGCCGTGCAGCCCCACGCCGACGTCGAACCGGGTGACGGCCACGTCGTCGCCCGGCCGGACGCCGGACGCGCGCAGGAACGACAGCGGGATGAGGGTCGCCTGCGGCGAGTCGACCGCGCCGACCGCGATGGTCTCGCCCTTGAGGTCGGCCACGTCCTTGTAGGACGAGTCGCCGCGGACCACGACGACCGAGGTGAGGTCCTGGTCGGTGTCGCGCATGACCAGGGGCCGCAGGCGGCGGCCGCGCGCGGCGGCCGTCCGGTCGGCGCGGACCCAGGCGAGCGGCGAGTTCCACGCGCCGTCGATGCGCCCGGCGACGAGGTCCTCCACCTGCCGCTCGTAGTTGGAGTAGAGGACGAAGTCGAAGTCGAAGTCCTGGTCCCTCAACCAGGAGCGGAAACCGCCCCAGATGGTGACCACCTTGGGGTCGTAGGCGACGGCGCCCAGTACGAACGTCATCAGTTCCCTCCTCAGCGCGGTCTCGGCTCAGAGCAGGGCCATGCCGAGCCCTATCCGGCCGACGAAATCGTGGAGCGCCTCGGTGGTGGGCGCCATGACGCGGGCGGCCAGCGAATCGCGGAAGAGGCGCTCGACGCCGAAGTCCTTGCGGAACGCCGACCCGCCGCACAGCCGCATGACGCCGTCGGCGACGTCCGACGCGGCCTCCGCCGCCACCGCCTTCACCTGCAGCACGCGGAGCGTCGCGTCCTCGCGTCCCGTCTCGATGGCGGTGAGGGTGTCGTCGAGGAAGGCGCGGACCTGGTCGGCGCGGGTGCGCAGGCTCGCGTACCGGGCCCGGTGCATCGGCTGCTCGGCGAGCGTCTGGCCGAGGTGGTCGAGGCGGGTGCGGCCGAGGTGGTCGGCGGCCCGCGCGACGAGCGCGTCCATGAGGCCGAGCGAGAAGGCGGCGTTGAGCACCAGGAAGAACGGCAGTCCGGTCTGGAGCGCGATGTCGAGCCCGGCGCCGTCCGCGCCGAGCATGGCCTCGCGCGGGACGGGCACCGACTCGGCCGTCACCGGGTTGGAGCCGTTGCCGCGCAGCCCGAGCCCGTCGAACGGGCCGGAGACCGTGACGCCCGGCGCGCCGGCGGGCACCAGCCACAGGGTCATCGGGCCGTCCGCCTCCAGCGGGCGGCTCGACCAGACGTAGACGTCGGCCTCGCCGGACGAGGTCACCCAGCTCTTCCGCGCGTCCAGCCGGACCATGCCGTCGCCGTCCGCACTGGCCGAGCTCATCGGCGCCCAGAAGTGGCTGCGGGACCCGGCCTCGGAGAAGGCGAGCGTGCAGAGGCGCTCGTCGCGGGCGATGGCGCGGCGCGCCTCCGCGGGCCCGTGCGCCTCGATGATCGCCGTCGCGGCGTAGTGCATGAGCAGGACCATCGCGGTCGAGCCGCAGGTGCCGCCGAGCCGTTCGATCACGTGCGCCGCGGCGCGCAGCCCGGCGCCCCGGCCGCCCGTCTCGGCCGCGCTGACGAGCCCGAGGAGGCCGGCCTTGGCCAGCGCGTCCACGTTCGCGCGCGGGAACGTCCCGGTGCGGTCGACGTCGGCGGCCTGCGGGGCGATGGTGGCGTCGATGACTCCGCTCACGGCGCTCGCGTGGTCGTACGGCATCGAACCCGTCCTCTCTCTCGCGGCATTTCGCGTCGGTCACCGGCAGGCCGTCGAGCTCCCCGCCCCATGTCCGCCGAAAGTGTTACACGGCACCTTCCTGCCAAGGAGGTGACATTTTTAGTCCGGTGAATAGCGGCATATCTCGCTGGACCTCCTTATTGTCATTTGGTGAGCTGGTCAGGTCGGACGCCGAGTTCGGCGAGCAGCGCGGCGAACGCCCGCCGCTCCCTTGCCGGATCGACCAGCGGACGCAGCGCGGCGCAGTGCTCGCGGAGCCGGTCGTAGTAGCCGCCGAGGTTCCTCTCCGCCGCGTACAGGGCCGCCGCCAGCGCCTGCGCGTCCCCGGCCGGGAAGTAGCCGGGGTAGTCCTCGCCGAGCAGCCCGATCGAGCCGGGCACGGCCGAGGCGATGACCGGCACTCCCGCCGCGATCGCTTCGGACACCACGTTCGCGCCGCCCTCGTGCAGGGACGGCAGGACGAGCAGCCGCGCGCGCGCCAGGATCGCGAGGGCCTCGTCCCGGGGCACCGGCCCGAGCCAGTCGTAGCGGGGGTTGGCCGCGGACTCGGCGGCGAGGCGCTCGGCGAGCCGCCGGTCCCGGGCCTCACCGGCGTGCGTGACGAGGACGCGGGAGTCCGCCGGGAGCAGCCGCATCGCGGCGGCGGGACGCAGCGGGTCCTTCACCGGCCGGACGTGCGCCAGGAACGCCGCCTCGAAGCAGCCGGCGCGCGGCGGCCGGGGCGGGATCTCCGGGACGGACTGCACGATCACCCGGGCGCGTGCGGCGAGGTCCGGGCCGAGCCGATCGGGGCCGAGCCGCTGCAGGACGATCAGCCGCGCGGCCAGCGCGAGCACCTCGGGGTCCGTCCCGGCGGCGCGCGGATCGGGGTAGAGGTCCGTCCCGGTCAGCGCGATGATGATCGGGACGCCGGGGTGGTCGGCGTGGAACGCCCGGACGGCGGCGGCGCTCTTGCGGGCGTGCAGCGCGAAGAGGGCGGCGTACTCCCCGGCCGGCGAACCGTAGTCGGCGCGGGCCTCCACCCGGTGGCCGAGCCCGCGCAGGATCGCGGCCCAGCGCGCGGCCGACACGCCGTTGCCGGACGTGCTGCCCGGCGCGTGCGGCGTGACGAGCAGGATCACCCGGCGGCCGCGCAGGTGCGGAAGCCGCCGAGCACGTCCCGGCGGTCCGGCGGGAAGTAGTTCCGCATGGTGGTGCGCACGTACCGGCCGCGCGTGGCCCAGGAGCCGCCGCGCAGCACCTTGCGGCTGCCGAAGAACTGCTCGGAGTTCTCGAAGTAGGCGTCCCGCTCGAAGTTCGGGTAGCCGGTGAAGTCGCTCGCCGTCCACTCCCAAACGTTGCCGATCATGTGCCGGCACCCGGACGGGCTGTCCCCCGCCGCGCAGGACGCGACCTCGGCCGGGCCGAGCCCGCGCCAGTCCGTCGCGGCGGTCTCGGCGTCCGGCTCGCCGTCGCCCCACGGGTAGGCGCCGGTGCGCGAGCCGCCGGTGGCGGCGTACTCCCACTCCGCCTCGGTCGGCAGCCGCCGCCCCGCCCAGCGGCAGTAGGCGTCCGCCTCCCACCAGCAGACATGGGTGACGGGCAGGTGCGGCTCCAGGTCGAGCCAGGTGTCGAAGTGGCGGCGCCGCCAGCCCTCGGCGGCCGAGCCGCGCCAGTAGAGCGGGTGGGTCGCGCCGGTGGAGTCGAGCCAGGCGCCGCCGTCCGACCACCACCGGGCGTCGGCGTATCCGCCCGCTTCCACGAACTCGGCGAACTCCGCCTGTGTGACCGGCGCGCGCGCCATCGCGAACGGCGCCACCTCGACGCGGTGCGCCCACTTCTCGTTGTCGTACACGAACGGGTCGGACTGGAGGGCGCCCAGGATGAACGTCCCGCCGTCCACCTCGGCGTCGCCCGGCAGCGGACCGCCCGCGCCTTCCGGCGCCGGCGCGTCGGTGAGGCCGGGCAGGTGCGGCGCGGAGTACCCGAGGCCCTGCCGCGTGTACGTGAACGCCTCGGTGTGGGTGTCGTAGTGGTGGACGGTGTAGCGGGCGAAGTGCCGCACCACGTCGGTCGCGTCCGCGCGCATGACCTCCTCGGCCACCCGTCCGGCGACGGTGCGCATGTAGGACGCGGTCTCCTTGCGGGACGGCAGGACGAGCCGCCACCGGGTGTCGTGCGGGATCGCGCCGGAGTCGTAGAGGGCGTCCCCGAACGGCAGGATCGGGTCGTGCCCGCACGCGTCGCGGAGGACGAACTTCTCCTGGAACCAGGCGAGGTGGCCGATCTCCCAGAGCAGCGGGTTCACGGTCGGGAGCAGCGGCCCGATCAGCTGCTCGTCGTCGAGGTCCGCGACCAGCTGGAGGGCCCGTTCGCAGCCGTCGGCGACCCAGCCGGCCAGTTCCGCCTCGTCCGGGGGATGTGGCCGCACGCCGTTCTCCCATCGTGGAGGGATCGAGCCGAGAGCGATGTCCGGAATTCCAGTGAACTGAGGAGGATTATCCGGCGGGCCTATAGCGCCGTCAACAGCCGTTCACCCGCTGTGGACGGCCACGGAATGAGCTGATCGCCACAGGTCAGATAATTCTCACTACTGCGCTATTTGCAAGCTTTATTGGTGAGGGCCGAGCCGCGGACGGCCGCCTCCCTGCGCCCCCGGCTCAGCGGGCGGGCTCGGGGTCCCGCGCGGGAACGGTGAACGGCGCCCGGCCGCCGGGCACACCGGTCACCGTCCGGCCGCCGCCGCTCTCGTAGCGGAACGCGAACGGGATGCCGGCGGCGGCGAGGGGCCTCGGACGGTCCATCAGATGGAAGTGCAGGTGCGGCTCGGACGAGTTGCCGGAGTTGCCCACCTCGCCGAGGACGTCGCCCGCCCGGACCCGGTCGCCCTTGGAGACGCGCACGGACCCGCGCCGCAGGTGCGCGAACACCGCGTACACCCCGTCGCCGAGATCGAGGGTGACGGAGTTGCCGATGACGAACCGTCCGGCCGACAGGGTCAGCAGGGAGAGCACCTGCCGGAACACCACGCCCTCGACCATCAGGTAGACGAAGCCGGGCCAGGAGTTGCGGCTCCAGTGGTCGCGCTGCCGGCCGCCCGCCTGGACGACGACGCCGTCCGCCGGCGCGCGGACGTCCTGCCCGAACGCCGGGAACGTCTCCGGACGGGACGCGAGCGGCCGGTTCCGGAGCGGGCGCCATGGCTCCGCCGGGTCCGGGACGTGCACGAGGTCGATCGCGTACGTCTGGCCCAGCTCGTGCGTCCCGTGGCTCGGCACCTTGTCGGCCGGGCTGTTGACCGGCACCCAGCGGCCCCGGACCGGGGCGTCCACGACGACCGGCTCCCGGCCGGCGCGCCCGCCGGGCACGAAGACCAGCACGATCCCGGCCCCGATCAGGACGTACCCCGCGACGGCGAGCCGGTCGTCGCCGTGCAGGGACTCGGTGAAGGTGAGCAGCAGCCCGAGCAGGACCATCAGGGTGCGGAAGCGGGCGATCGTCCTGAGCATTGTCTTCTCCGTTCGGTCGGTCAGCGGCGCGCCGCGGCGAGCACGGCGAGCAGCGGCACCACCCGCTCGCCGGGGACGCTGTACTGCCCGCGCGCGGTGGTGCGCAGCCAGCCGGCCGCGACCAGCCGGCGCAGGTGGTGGTAGAGCTGGCCGGTCGTGCCGAGGCCCTCGTGGGCGGCGAGCTCGGCGGTGGTGCGGGCGCCGTGCAGGACCTCGCGGACCAGCAGCAGCCGCACCGGGTGCGCCAGCGCGCCCAGCGTGTCGGCGGCCTGCGCCCAGTCGTCGGCGAGCAGGTCGCCCGCCGGGTGTCCCTGCTGCCACTCGTAGTGCTCGCCGGACGGCAGCGTCACCGAGCCGGTGAACAGCACGGCGCCGGGGTCGGCGGCGCGCTCCTTCAGGCCGCGCAGCGCCCAGAAGGCGTCGTCGGCGTCCGGCGGTTCGGCGGCCTCCGGAGGACGGCCCTCCATGCGGGACACGCGCTCCTCCAGGCGGGCGACGCGGTCCGCCAGGCTCTCCTCCTCGGCCATGCCTCCAATACTACGTAATTACGTAACTTCCACAAATCCGCTGGACGACGCCGGGCGGGGGCGGTGCCGCGCCAGGTAGCCGGCGTGGTCCCAGTGGTCGAGGAAGCGGGCGGCGGCGTCCCGGCCGGCGGCGTACAGCTCCTCGCGGGCCCGCGCGTCCAGATCGAAGTCGGTCGCGAGGACGCCGTCGGTGCGGGCGAACATCGTGCGCGCGACGATGGCCGGCTCGTCCATCTGCACGCGGTCGTGCGCCTCCGCCATCGTCGAGATCAGCGCCCGCCCGTAGCCGACGGGGCCGCGGACGCGGTGCCACTGCCGGTACAGGCCGCCGGACGAGCGCGGCGCCGACAGCTTCACGCCGAACGTGGGCCAGCGGGGCTCGCGGTCGTCCCGGTCGAAGATGGTGATCGGGTAGTTGGACAGCATGCCGCCGTCCACCTGCACGCTCCTGCGGCCGTCCGCGCGGCGGACGCGGCACGGCCGGAAGAACACCGGGATGGACGCCGAGGCGCGCACGGCGTCGGCCACCGGCTGCTCGTCGGCGTCGAGGCCGTAGCGGTCGTAGTCCCACGGCAGCCGCACCATCCGGCCGCTGCTGACGTCCGACACCACGACGACCAGCTTGTAGGCGCGCTCGGGCGGCAGCGCCGAGCCGGGGTCGTGCAGCTTGAGCTGCCCGAACGTCTCCACGCCGCACTCGCGCAGCCGGGCGGCGATCCAGCTGTGCAGCGCGTCGCCCCGGTGCAGGCCGAGGGACGCGAGCAGCGACACGCCCCGGACGACGGCGAACCGCGAGCCGTCCTGGAAGGACCGGTAGTCGACCTCGCGCATGACCCGGACCATGTCCGGGACGGGCATCCCCGCGGCCAGCAGCGACCCGACGATCGCGCCGGCGGACGTCCCGGCGACGCGGGCGGGCGCGCCGAACCGGTAGCCCCGGTCCTGCATCTCCGCGATCGCGCCGACCAGCGCGATCCCCTTCACTCCACCGCCCTCGAGAACGAGGTCCGCGCAGCCGTTCATGGCGACTCTCCCTCCGCCGCGAAGAACGCGGCGACATGCGGCAGGGAACGAGAAGACCCCCCGATCCGGGTTCCACTTGCCCGACTCCTTAGTGATGCCCGCGGCGGACGCGCGGCAAGCCCGCCGCGACACGCGCCGAGACGGTCGGCGCCCGGTCCGAAAGATTTCGAAGGAACGATCACGGAAAGTCGTCGGCGTGCGGGCCCGCTGACCTTTGAAAGCCTGTGCAAGTGGTTGACGCTAGGTGCGCTTGGGGTTATTTTCCTGACTGATCTCGAAAAGCCAGCGAAAAGTTTCGAGAGCGCTCCCCCACTGAGGAGACCGCCGATGGGCAGATCCCCGCGGACGTGGAAAGTCCTCCTGACCCTGCTCCCCACCGTCGTCGCCTTCACCGCCGTGTCCGCGGCGGGGCGGCCCGCCGGTGCCGCCCCGGCGGGCCACGGCCGGACCGGCCCGGCCGATCCGGCGTCCTACATCTCCTTCCGCGACGGGCGCGGGCACTTCCCGCTCGTCGAGCGCGGCAGGGCCGCCCCGCTGCTGGTCAGCGGCGCCGACTTCCCCGGCGTGGTGCGGGTCGTCGGCGACCTGCAGTCCGACGTCGAGCGGGTGACCGGCGTGAAGCCGGAGGTCACGACGGTCACCGGCGGGGCGCCGTCCGGCCGGGACGTCGTCATCGTCGGCACGATCGGCAGGAGCCCGCTCATCGACGGCCTCGTCTCGTCCGGCAAGCTCGACGTGCGGGGCATCGCGGGCAAGTGGGAGACCTCGCTCGAACAGGTGGTGGAGAACCCGCTGCCGGGCGTCCGCCGCGCCTTCGTGATCGCCGGCAGCGACCAGCGCGGGACGATCTACGGCGCCTACGACGTGTCGCGGAGCATCGGCGTCTCGCCCTGGTACTTCTGGAACGACGTCCCGTCCGAGCACCGCCGCGCGCTGTACGTGAAGCCGGGCCGGCACTCGCAGGGCACGCCCGCGGTGAAGTACCGGGGCTTCTTCATCAACGACGAGAACCCGGCGCTGAACCGGTGGGCGCCGAAGTTCTTCGGGCCGGGCAAGGCGCCCGGCTTCCCCAACGGCTTCAACCACGCGTTCTACGCCAAGATCTTCGAGACCATGCTGCGGCTGAAGGCCAACTACCTGTGGCCGGCGGTGTGGGGGCGGGCGTTCGCCGAGGACGACCCGCTGAACCACGCGACCGCGAAGCAGTACGGCGTGGTGATGGGCACCTCCCACGAGGCGCCGATGATGCGCGGCATCGAGGAGTGGAACCGGCACGCCGTCCCGGCGCAGCGCGACCCTGACGGCACCATCGTCAAGCCGGGCCACGACCCGTACGGGGGCACCGGCGAGTGGAGCTACCGCCGCAACGCCGCCGCCATCGAGAAGTACTGGAAAGACGGCGTCCAGCGGATGGTCGACGAGGACTTCGAGGGCGTCGTCACCCTCGGCATGCGCGGGAACGGCGACGTCAGCCTGCCCGACGGGGACGGCATCGAGCTGATGCGCGGCATCATCGCCAAGGAGCGCGAGATCCTCGGTGACGTCACCGGGAAGGACCCGACAGCCACCCCGCAGGTGTGGACGCTTTACAAGGAGGTCCAGCGCTACTGGGACCGGGGCCTGCGCGTGCCCGACGACGTCACGGTGGTCTTCACCGACGACAACTGGGGCAACATGCGCAAGATGCCCGACCGGAGCCTGCCGGACCGCGCGGGCGGATACGGGCTCTACTACCACTTCGACTACGTCGGCGGCGGCCGCAACTACAAGTGGGTCGACACCGCGCAGCTCGGGAACACGTGGGAGCAGCTCCACCAGTCGTACCAGTACGGCATCCGCAATCTGTGGGTGGCGAACGTCGGCGACATGAAGGGCAACGAGCTGCCGCTCCAGTTCTTCCTCGACTACGCCTGGAACCCCGACAAGTGGCCGATGGAGAACCTCAAGGAATGGGAGCGGCAGTACGCCGCGCAGAACTTCGGCCCCGAGCACGCCGGCGAGATCGCCGAGGTCCTCGACACGTACGGAAACCTGCAAGCACTGCGGAAGCCGGAACTGCTCAACCGCCGCATCACCCTCGACCCGGACAAAGACCTGCCCACCGATTCCAGCGCGGTCGTCTACGACGACCAGCAGACGCCCTTCTACCTGAACCAGTACCGGGAGATGGCGACGCTCACCGCACGCTGGAAGCGGCTGGCGGCGCAGGCGGAACGGATACGCGAATGGCTGCCGAAGGAATACCAGGACGCCTACTACCAGCTCGTCCACTACCAGGTGAAGGCCACCGCGAACCTGTACGAGCTGCGCGAGGCGGAGTTCACCAACATCCTGTACGCGAAGCAGGGGCGGGCGGCCACCAACGACTACGCCGACCTCGCCGAGGCCCGCTTCGCCGACGACCAGGCGATGGCGAACCACTACAACACCGGGATCGCCGACGGGAAATGGGACGGCTTCCAGAGCCAGCCGCACATCGGCTACGGCGACGTCGAGCGGTACGGCCCGAACGCGCCCTGGCAGCAGCCCGAGCGCGACAACGTGGCACTGCCGGACGAGATCTTCCCGAAGCTGAAGCGCATCGAGGTCCCGGACGGCGCCGACATGGGCGTGGCCGTCGACGGCTCCGACGACTGGTGGCCGGCGGCGAAGTCCGCGGCCGTCCTGCCGGAGTTCAGCCCCTACCAGAGCGGCCCCGCGCAGTACATCGAGGTGTTCAACCGCGGGTCCGCCCCCTTCCCGTACAAGATCACACCCGCTGAGCCCTGGGTGCGGGTCACCCACGACCGGGGGCGGGTCGACAAGCAGGTCCGCGCCACCGTGTGGATCGACTGGTCGCGCGCACCGAAGGGGACCAGCCGCGTGCCCATCGAGGTCTCCGGGCCGGACGGGCGGAAGGTGACCGTCCAGGCCGTGGTCAAGAAGCCGTCGTCGTACCGCGCGCACGGGTTCGTCGAGGCCGGCGGCTACGTCTCGATGAACGCGGGCCATTACACCCGCGCGACCGACACGGCGGCGGCGCAGTGGAAGCGCGTCCCCGGAATCGGCCGTACGGACGCCGGAATGGAACCGTTCCCCGTCACCGCGCCCAGCCAGGAGCCCGGCAAGGGCCCGCGCCTCGAATACGACATGACGCTGACGACGACCGGCCCGGTGAAGGTCTGGGCCTACCTGTCGCCGCGCAACAGCGTCCTTTCCACCGAGGGCCTGAAATACGCCGTCTCGATCGACGACGAGCAACCGCAGATCGTGAACGTCACGACGCAGACCGGCGCCGACGACACCACCATGAACAAGCAGTGGGAGCGGAACACCTCCGACAACGTGAACCGCACGGTCACCACCCACACCATCACCGAATCGGGGACGCACACCCTGAAGTTCTGGATGGTCGACCCGACCGTCGTCCTGCAGAAGGTCGTGGTCGACACCGGAGGACTCAGGACCTCTTATCTCGGGCCCCCGGAAAGCCGTCGGGCCGGGTTTCGCTCAACCCCCGTCCTTCAAGGAGGAACGAAACCATGAGAAGAGCACTCAGCGCGGTGCTGGGAGCAGTGCCGCTGCTCCTCGCGATGCTGGTGGCCGTCGCGCTCCCCGCGTCGGCGGCCCCCGGCACGCTCGGGGAGGCGGCCGCGGCGAAGGGCCGCGTCTTCGGCACCGCCGCCGCCCAAGGCCACATGGGCGAGTCCGCCTACGTCACCACGCTCGACCGTGAGTTCAACCAGCTCACGCCCGAGAACGAGATGAAGTGGGAGACGACTGAGCCGTCCCGCGACTCGTTCAACTTCAGCGCGGCCGACCAGCTCGTCAGCCACGCGCAGGCGCAGGGCATGGCGATCCGCGGGCACACGCTCGTGTGGCACAGCCAGCTGCCGGGCTGGGTCAGCAACATCTCCAGCCGCGACGACCTGCTGAGCGTCATGCGGAACCACATCGCGAAGGAGGCCGGCCACTTCGCCGGGAAGGTCGACTACTGGGACGTCGTGAACGAAGCGTTCCAGGACGGTTCCGGCGCGCGCCGCGACTCGGTCTTCCAGCGGGTCATCGGCGACGGCTACATCGAGGAGGCGTTCCGGGCCGCACGGCAGGCCGACCCCAACGCCAAGCTCTGCTACAACGACTACAACATCGACGGCCAGAACGCGAAGAGCAATGCCGTCTACAACATGGTGCAGGACTTCAAGGCGCGTGGCGTTCCGATCGACTGCGTCGGGCTCCAGGCGCACCTGACGCTGGGCAACGTCCCGTCCGACATGCAGGCCAACATGCAGCGGTTCGCCGCCCTGGGCGTGGACGTCCACATCACCGAGCTGGACATCCGCATGAACACCCCGGCGGACAGCTCCAAGCTCGCCACCCAGGCGAACGACTACAAGAAGGTCGTCTCGGCCTGCCTCGCCGTGTCGCGGTGCAACGTCATCACCGTGTGGGGCATCACCGACAAGTACTCGTGGGTGCCCGACACGTTCCCCGGTGAGGGCGCGGCCCTGCTCTTCGACGACAACTACAACAAGAAGCCCGCCTACACCGCAGCCCTCGAAGCCCTCGGCGGCAGCGGGGACGACGGAGGCGGCGATGACGGAGGCGACGGCACCGTCACGTGCGCCTACACCCGCACCGCGCAGTGGAACAACGGCTTCAATGGCCAGGTCACCATCACCGCCGGCAGCAGCTCCGTCAGCTCCTGGACGGTCGTCATGACGATGAACTCCGGCCAGACCATCTCGGCCCTGTGGAACGGCACGCCGACGACGAGCGGCAACGTCGTGACCGTCAAGCCGGTGGCCTGGAACTCCACTCTGGCGGCGGGCACGTCCGCGTCGTTCGGCTTCACCGCCAGCGCGCCGAGCGGGAACGTCGCGAACCCGTCCATCACCTGCAGCGCTCCCTGATATCCCCCGCAACTCCCGGCACGGCGGCCGCTCCCATGCCGCCGTGCCGGCCCGTTTCCGGACAAGGGTCTTACCTGGGAACCTCTGCCGCTCCGGACATACATCCACTATCACGGGTAGGTCCGAGTAGGCGGTGAGGCGAAGGCAGGGGTGCGCGTTTTGGCACTGAGAATCGAGGACTACGGACTGCTGGGCGACACCCAGACGGCGGCTCTCGTCGGCAAGGACGGCTCGATCGACTGGCTGTGCCTGCCCCGGTTCGACTCCCCGGCCTGCTTCGCCGCCCTGCTGGGCGACGAGCGGGCCGGGTTCTGGCGGCTCGCGCCCGCGTCCGGCGGCCTGTGCACGCGGCGCCGCTACCGGGGCGACACGCTGATCCTGGAGAGCGAGTGGGACACCCCGGACGGCACCGTCCGGGTCATCGACTTCATGCCGCCGCGCGGCGAGGCCGCCGACATCGTCCGGATCGTGGAGGGCGTGAGCGGGCGGGTCCCGATGCGCACCGAACTGCGGCTGCGCTTCGACTACGGGCGGATCGTCCCGTGGGTGCGGCACCGCGAGGGCGAGCGCAACGCGATCGCGGGCCCGGACGCGGCCTGGCTGAACACGCCCGTCCGGATGGAGGGGCGCAACCTCGCGACCTACGCCGACTTCGCCGTGCCGGCGGGCGAGCGGGTGCCGTTCGTCCTGACGTACAAGCCGTCGCACCTGCCGCGCCCGAAGGCCGTCGAAGCCGAGCGGGCGCTCACCGACACGGAGCTGTTCTGGTCGGACTGGATGGGCGAGTACTCCTACGAGGGCCGCTGGGACGCGGCGGTCCGCCGGTCGCTGATCACGCTGAAGGCGCTCACCTACGCGCCGACCGGCGGCATCGTCGCCGCCGCGACCACGTCCCTGCCGGAGCAGCTCGGCGGGCCGCGCAACTGGGACTACCGGTTCTGCTGGCTGCGGGACGCGACGTTCACGCTGCAGGCGCTGCTCGGCACCGGGTTCGTCGCGGAGGCCAAGGCGTGGCGGGAGTGGCTGCTGCGCGCGGTCGCCGGCGACCCCGCCGACCTGCAGATCATGTACGGCATCGACGGGACGCGGCGGCTCCCCGAGTTCGAGCTGGACTGGCTGGCGGGCTACGAGGGGTCGTCGCCGGTCCGGGTCGGCAACGCCGCGTCCGACCAGTTCCAGCTCGACACCTGGGGCGAGGTGCTGGAGGGCCTGCACCTCGCCCGGACCACGCGCATCGAGACGGACCACAACGCCTGGGACATGCAGCTCGCCCTGATGGACTTCCTCGAAGGGCACTGGAGCGACCCCGACAACAGCCTGTGGGAGGTGCGCGGCGAGCGGCGCCACTTCGTCCACTCCAAGGTGCTCGCGTGGGCCGGCGTCGACCGCATGGTGCAGGGCGTCGAGCGGTACGGCATGGAAGGGCCGGTCGACAGGTGGCGGGCGCTGCGCGAGGAGATCCACGCCGACGTGTGCGCCAAGGGCTTCGACGCCGACCGGGGCACGTTCACCCAGTTCTACGGGTCGCGCGGGCTGGACGCGGCGCTGCTGCTGATCCCGCAGGTCGGTTTCCTGCCGTGGGACGACCCGCGGGTGATCGGCACGGTCGACGAGGTGATGCGCGAGCTGTACCGGGACGGGTTCGTCCTCCGCTACGACACGGCCGCCGACGGCGGCGGCGTGGACGGGCTGCCCGGCGACGAGGGCGCGTTCCTGGCGTGCACGTTCTGGCTGGCGGACACGCTGCACGGCATCGGCCGCACCGAGCAGGCGACGGAGCTGTTCGAGCGGCTGCTCGGCCTGCGCAACGACCTCGGGCTGCTGAGCGAGGAGTACGACACCCGCGCCGGGCGGCAGGTCGGCAACACCCCGCAGGCGTACTCGCACGTCGGGCTCGTCAACACGGCGCGGCGGCTGAGCGGCACCGAAAGGCGCCCGTCGTGACCCTGGAACTCGCGGAAGGAGAAGCGCCATGCGCGCCTTGACCGTCGTGCCGGAGAAGTCCGGCTCGCTGGCCGTCACCGACGTCCCCGACCCCGAGCCCGGGGAGGGCGACCTGCTGGTCGACGGGCTCGCGGTGGGGGTGTGCGGCACCGACCGGGAGATCGCCGCCGGGGACTACGGCGCGGCGCCGCCCGGCCGCGAGCGGCTGGTGCTCGGGCACGAGTCGCTCGGCCGGGTGCGGGAGGCCCCGTCCGGCGGCGGCTTCTCCCCCGGCGACCTGGTCGTCGGCGTGGTCCGGCGCCCCGACCCGGAACCGTGCGGGGCGTGCGCGCACGGCGAGTTCGACATGTGCCGCAACGGCCGGTACACCGAGCGCGGCATCAAGGAGCTCGACGGGTTCGCGAGCCGCGCGTGGCGGATCGAAGCCGACTACGCCGTCCGGCTGGACCCGCGGCTCGCCGAGGTCGGCGTGCTGATGGAGCCGACCACGATCGTCGCGAAGGCGTGGGACCAGATCGAGAAGGTCGGCGGGCGGGCCTGGTTCGAGCCGCGCCGGGTGCTGGTGACGGGCGCCGGGCCGATCGGGCTGCTCGCCGCGCTGCTGGGCGTGCAGCGCGGGCTGGACGTGCACGTCCTGGACCGGGTGGCGGACGGCCCGAAGCCGCGGCTCGTCGCCGACCTCGGCGCTACCTACCACCACGAGGGCCTGGCGGAGGCGGTGCGCGGCGGCCCGCCGGACGTGGTGATCGAGGCGACCGGGGTGTCCCAGCTGGTGCTCGGCGCGATGGCGAACAACGCCGCGTACGGGATCGTGTGCCTGACCGGGGTGTCGCCGTCCGGGCGGGCGCTGGAGGTCGACGCGGGCGCGCTCAACCGCGAGATCGTGCTGGAGAACGACGCGATCTTCGGGTCGGTGAACGCGAACCTGCGCCACTACGCGGCGGCGGCGCGGGCCCTCGCCGAGGCCGACCTCGGCTGGCTGGGCCGGCTGATCTCCCGGCGCGTCCCGCTGGAGGAGTACGAGGCGGCCTTCACCTCCCATCCCGACGATGTGAAGGTCGTCATCGACCTGGAAGAGTGATCGCCGGAAAAAACTGCGGGCAGAAAGGCGGTCAATTCCGTGCAAGGTCGGCGGCGCCCGTCCGGCAATGCGGGAAAAGCCGTGCGGGGGCGGCGGCCGTCCGGTCAGGATGCGGGTCATGGCCTTCGCGTTGATGCGCGGGTACGACCACATCAACGTGGTGGCCCGCCTCGATCCGGTCGCGGCGGTGCGCGACCGGGAACTCGGCGAGCGGATTCTGCGCTATCCGAAGATCTTTCCCGCCGGCGCCCCCGACTTCGGGCACGCGGTGCAGCGCGGGGACGCGTGGCGCATCGGCGCGCTCGGCTGCGACGACCCGGCCGCGGCCCGCTACGGCCTCGCCATGGACCTGCGGACGGCGGCCGGCGCCGAACCGGACCGGGCGACCGCGGCGGCCATGCGCGCGGCGGCCGACCGGCTCGACCCGGAGGAGGGCGAGCAGCTCGCCAAGGACGAGTGGGAGATCGGCGACCGCCGCTACCGGATCGTCCGGGTCGAGAAGTTCATCCAGTTCGGTGACCGGGTGCTGGAGCCGCCCCGGTCCACCGACGCCGACCTCGCCGCCGACGGCCTGCTGCGCGACCACCCGATCGACCCGGCGGCGCCGTGCGGGCAGTGGGAGGCGCAGCTGCGGCTGAACCTCGTCGCGTTCATGCCGGTCATCGGGTCGGTCCCGGACATCGTCCGGACGGAGGCGCGGCACGCGATCCAGGCGCATCCGGGGGTGGTGGTGCTGCCGCCCACGTTCATCGTGGTGGAGCTCGACGGCGACTCCTGGGCGCCGCTCACCGGCGGCGACGACCCCGACGAGGCGCGCGAGCGGCTGGCCGGGCACTTCACCGGCCTGCTGCCGCGGCTCCGCGAGTTCAGCGGCGACCCGCCGTCGGCCGCGGAGCTCGCCGAGTGGGAGGCGATGGCGGCCGACATCCGGGCCACGCCCGGCCACGCGTTCAGCGTCCGCGGCCGGGAGTTCCGCACGGTCCGGGTGGCCCGCATGCTCCGCCTCGGCCGCGACGGCCCCGAGTCGCCGCGCCCGTCCGACCAGGAGCGCTACGGCCTCACAGCCGACGCCTGACCACACCGCAAGGGCGGCGCCGCGTCACCCGATGTTCAGATCACCGTGCACATCACGAAGCTGAACCACCCTCCCCGCCTGACCGTTGAGGACGTTGACCACGCCGTCGCCCGTCGCGGCGGCGTTCGTCTGCGCCTGGTTCCACAGGTTCCGCGCCTCCGCCTCGAACCCGGCGTCACCGGCCATGAGGGCGGCGACGGCGGACGTGAGGGCCGCGACCCGCTCCGGCGTCGGGTCGTCGGCGGCCCGCGCCAGGACCGCCTCGTCGGACGGGCGGCCCCGGAAGCGCTCGCGGACCCGGCGGGACAGCTCGGCGACGGCGGCCCGGACCGGCTCCCCGGCCACCTCGACGGCCTTGCCCGCCATGGCGGTGGCGATGGCGACGGTCATCGGATCTGTCACCCCCACAGTTCACCACGCCCGGACGACACCGACAATCGCCATTCTGACCAGCTCTCGATAAAAGGCATGACCAAAATAGCAAATACTGTCCGTTGTTATTTATAAACAGGGCATCCAGGTACGTTAACCATAAAGCGGGGCGATCGACGCACCACTGAGGCAATGGGATGGATCGAACGTGCAGTCTCCCGACGAACGGGACCGGTGGACCAACGAACTGACGGGGAGGATAGCGGGTTCCAGCGTCCAGGCCGGATCCATCGCGGGCGGTGTGCACATCACCGCGCCCGGTGCGGCGCCGCTGCCCGCCCCCGCCCAGCTGCCACCGCCCGGGCTGTTCGCCAACCGGCGCGCCGAGCTGCGCCGCCTCGCGGCGCTCGCGGAACGGCCGGGGTCGGGGCCCGTGGTCCTCACCGGCCCCGGCGGCGTCGGCAAGACCACGCTGGCGCTGCACTGGCTGCACGAGATCAAGGACGACTACGACGGGCAGCTCTTCATCGACCTGCGCGGCTTCTCCGGCGGCGAGCCGCTGCCGCCCGACGAACCGCTGGAACGCTTCCTGCGCGCCCTCGGCGCGGCGCCCGAGCACATCCCGGCGGGCGCCGACGAGCAGTCCGCGCTGTTCCGCTCCATGACCACGGGCCGCCGCCTGGTCATCATGCTCGACAACGCCGTCTCGGCGGCGCAGGTCCGCCCGCTGCTGCCCGGGGCCGGGCCCGCGCTCGTCGTCGTCACCTCCCGCCACCGGCTGACCGGGCTCGTGGTGGACGGCGCCCGGTTCCTGGACGTCGACCCGCTCGGCGAGCCGGGGGCGCTGGAACTGCTGGAGCGGCTGATCGGCGCGGAACGGATCGGCGCGGAACGCGAGCACGCCCGCTCGCTGGTCACGCTGTGCGGCACGCTGCCGCTGGCGGTCTGCGCGTCCGGGGCCCGGCTCGCGGCACGGCGCCGCTGGCCGATCGCCCGCGCCGTGGCCGAACTGGGCGACGAGGCGCGGCGGCTCGCGGCGCTGCGCACCGGGGAGGGGGACATCTCGGTGGGCGCGGTCTTCAACACCTCCTACCAGGCGCTCGACGAGGAGCACGCCGCCGCCTACCGGCTGCTCGGCGTCCATCCGGGCCCCGATCTCGGCACCGCCGCCGCGGCCGCCCTCATCGGCACGGACGAGGAGCACGCGGCGCGGCTCCTGGACGGCCTGGTCGACGCCAGCCTGCTGCAGGAGCGCCCGGACGACCGGTACGGCTTCCACGACCTCGTCCGCCTGCACGCGCGGGACCCGTCCCTCGCGCCGGCGGCGGACCGCGCGGCCGGCTTCGCCCGCCTCGCCGACTGGTACCTGGCGGCCGCCGTCGCCGCCGACCGCACCCTGATGCCGGGGCGCTGGCACCTCGGCGAGCGGTACACGGCGCCGCCGGACGACCGGTTCGCGTCCCGCGCGGAGGCCCTGGACTGGCTCGACCTGGAGCGCCCGAACCTGGCGGCGGTCGCGCAGGAGGCGCACGACACCGGGCTGCACGCCGTCGCCTGGCAGCTCGCCGAGGCGATGTGGCCGCTGTTCCTGCAGCGCAGGAACTACCCGTCCTGGATCCGGATGTACGAGCTGGGGCACGCCGCCGCCGAGTCCTGCGGAGACGTCAAGGCCCAGGCGCGGATGCTGGAAGGGCTCGGGGTCGTCCGCCTCAACTTGCAGGACTTCGACACGGCGACGGGCCACTACGAGGCCGCTCTCGCCTTGGAGCGGCAAGCCGGTCACCGGCTCGGCGAGGGATCGGCGCTCGAAGGGCTCGGCGTCGCGGCACTCGCCACCGGCGACCCGTCCCGCGCGATCGAACTGTTCACCCAGGCTCGGAACGTGCACGTCGACCAGGCGCGTCCCCGCGGGATCGCGCTGATGGACCGGCACATCGGCGAGGCGCTCAGCATCGCCGGCCGGCACGACGAGGCGGAGGCGACGCTGACCGGCGTCCTGGAGAGGTTCGACCGGCACGACGAGCCGTACCACCACGCGCGGACGCTCACCTGCCTCGGCCAGGCCCGGCTGCGGGCCGACCGCCCGGCCGAGGCCGCCGCCGCCCTCCGCGAGTCGCACGAGGTCGCGCGGGAGATGGACGCCCCGCACGTCGAGGCGGGCGCGCTGCGCGAGCTCGCCCGGATCGCCGAGCACCTGGACGACCCGGCGGCCGAGCGCCTGCTGCTGGAACAGGCGCTCGGCATCTACACCGCGCTGGGCTCGCCGCACGCGGCGGAGGTCAGCGAGCGGCTCGCCGATCTCCCCACCGCGCCGACCGGCGATGCCGCACCCTGACCACCGTGACCGTGTTCTCGCGGACGAGGGTGAGCCGGTCGAGCGCGGCCGGCGCCCCGCCCGTCACGAGCCAGGCGTGCAGGGCGGACGCGAAGGCGGCCGCGTCGTCCACCGTGCACGTCCCGCCCAGCATCGGGTCGAGCCGTGCCTGCACTTCGTTGGCCGCCAGCAGACAACCCCGCTCGGTGACGGTCACCGCGACCAGGCATCCCGGATGGGCCGCCAGGAGCTGGGCGGGATCCCCCGCCGCAGCGACGATCACGTCCGCAGCGGCCAGCCAGGCGCGTGACCTCTCCTCCGGCCCGGCCACAAGGTGCTCGTCGCAGGGCGGCGGCTCGGCGGCGTCGGCGAGCGCGGGCCGCAGGGTCAGCGTGCGCCCGCCGATGAGGACGCGCTCCGGCCCTGGCAGGCCGTCCCAGACTCGTACCACGGTGGCCATCACGCCGCCCGCAGGGTGCAGGAGACCGGCAGCGGGACCGGCTCGACGTCCGGCGGGCGGTCGCGGTCCGGCAGCCGCAGCAGCCGGTACATCTCCCCGCGGATGAGCCGGGCCGCCTCCCCCGGGCGGGAGCTGATGTCGCTCCTGATCGCGGCGTGGACCCGTCCGGTGAACGCGTGCGCCGCCTCCTCCACCTGGGGCGCCAGCGGACGGCTCCAGTCGACGCGCGGCGCGAGCGCGCCGAGTCGGGCGACATGGGTTCCCGGCGCCACGGCGTCCTCCGGGAAGGCGCCCAGCAGCACCGGTACCCCGATCGCGGCGCCGTAGCAGGTGACGGACCCGTGGTCGCCCACCACCACGTCGGCCGCGACCAGTCCGGCGCGCCACCCCTCCTCGGGTGGGAACAGCCGCACGCCGAGCCGCAGGCAGTCCGCGTGCCAGGCGAGCACCTGGCGTCTGCCGTGGTACGCCCAGACGTGCGGGTGCAGCGCCGCCACGATCTGGTACCGGTCGCGCGGCAGCTCGGCCGCGAGGCGCAGCAACGGGTCGGGTCGGCTGCCGAGAAGGGAGTCCTCGTTCCAGGTGGAGCTCACGAAGACGAGCCGGCGGCCGGGTCGCACCCCGAGCGCGCGGCGGTACACCCTGCGGTAGGGCAGGCTCGCCACCAGCCGGTCCAGGCAGGGGTCTCCGGCGGCGAACGCCACCGGGCACGCCTCGGGACACTCGCGTTCGAGCATCTCCAGGTGCCGGTCGTGCGCAAGGACGATCGAGGACGGCACGACCCGTCCCGCGACGACGAGCCGCTCCCTGATCAGCCCGGTGACCGGACGTGCGGCGGCCGGTCCCGCGCCGCGGAGGCGGGCGAGCAACTTGCCGGGGCCTGCGCCGTGCAACACGGTCATGACCGGGCCGTGCAGGTTCTCCAGCATCCCGTTGCTCGCCGCCACGACGAGGTCCCACCTGGTCGAGACGGCCTGCCGCCACGGCAGGACGAGCCCGCCGAGGTCCCGCAGGTGCCCGTCCAGGCCACCGGTGAAGACCGACGCCGGCGAGGCCGTGTACGCGACGGCGACGCGCCGGTCGGACTCCAGCAGCGGCATGACGTCGGCGAGGCGTGTCGCCGCGGTCAGATGGTGCGCGACGGCGAGCACCGCCCGCGCCGCCGGGACTGTCGCTCCCCTGAGCGCGTCGAGCCCGAACGGGCCCGGCACCCATCCGTCCACCGGGAGGTTCATCGCACCCCTCCTTGGCACGCTTGGTCGGCCGGGCAGCCGATGCGGAACGGCGGCGAGACCGGGTCCGCCACGGGGATCGTGGCGGGCTGCGGCAGCCGGAGCAGGCCGTACATAAGGCTGCGCATGTTGCGGTCGAACCGTCCGGGCTCGGAGGTGATCCGGCCGAGGACGGGCCGGACCCGCTCGGGCCGCCACCGCGCCGCCGCCTCGGTCAGCTGCGGACGGATCGGCCGGTGCGCGGCCAGCCGGACGGCGAGGAGGCGCAGCGCGTCCCCCGGCGGCGGCCCGGTGATGAGCACCGGGACGCCGATGACCGTCCCGTAGCGGGTGACGGGGCCCGGTGGCCCGAGGATCCAGTCGGCGGCGACGAGAGCGGCCCGCCAGTCCGCCTCGGGCGGCATGAGGCTCAGCCCCGCGCTCAGGTGACCGGCGAGGCCCGGCGGCCCGTTCAGGCACCGGTCGCCGCGCGGCTCCGGAACGCCGAGGACGTGGTAGCGGTCGGGCGACAGTTCGGTGAGCAGCCGATGCAGGATGTCCGGCGACCGGCGGCACGCGCACGGACCGGCGCCCCCGGTCGCGGGCAGGGCCACCACGACGAGGCCGCGCCGCCCGCCGACGCCGAGGGCGCGGCGGTAGAAGTCGCGCAGCGGCAGGCTCGCCACCAGGCGGTCGTGGTCGGAGTCCCCCACCACGACGGCGCGGCCGGGCGCGGCGTCCGGAGGGCGGTCCAGGTGGTGAGCGTAGGTGAACACGGTCGGTGCGGGCCGGTGTGCGACCTCCGCCGGGATGGTGCCCGGCAGTGCGATGAGCGGCGCACCCGGTGGGCGCGCGGGCACGCGGTGCGCGGTGACGACCAGGCCGACGTCGCCGTCCGCGAGTTCAGACCAGGGCAGCGGTGCGGCGCCCGCGTCTTTGAGCATCACCTCCACGGCGGTCGAGGACGGCCCGGGGGCCGCCGCGAAGAGCACGCGCAGCCGCGGGTCGGTCCCCGCGAGCCGCGCCACGTCCAGTGCGGGCTGCCCCGGTACGGGCGAGCCCACCACAACCAGCACGGTGCGCCGGTCCCCCAGCCGTCCCCACCAGCCGGGGTCGAACCCGGTCAGGGCCCGACGCCATTCGAAGCCGGTCATTGCGGTCAACGAACCCCCTTTGACCTCGGATGCGATCATCCGTCCCTCCGTCGCAGATCGAATTGACCTGCTCTCCGGAATCGAGTGTCGATCGGGGAGCTTGACGAAAACTTGCAATCGTCCTGACTCGGTGAGTAGTGAGACCGCCGTCAAGCCACGGGAAACACGCCGCCGCTCTGGCCATTCGGTACACGCGGTGCCAAAATCGGCTCAGGAGGAGATTTCCACAAAGGGGAACCGGTGGAGTTCCGCGTCATAGGGCCCGTCGAGCTGTGGGTGAACGGCCGGCGGCGCGACCTTGGGACCCCCAAGGAACGCTGCGTGCTGGCCGTCCTGCTCCTCAGCCTCCGGAAGCCGGTGCCCACCGAGACCATCATCCGCCGGGTGTGGGACCGCGATCCGCCCGCCAAGGCCCGGCAGGGACTGCAGGTCTACATGACGCGGCTGCGCCACCGGCTGGAGGACGCGGAAGGCGTCACGCTGATCTCCCGGCAGGGGTCTTATCTGCTCGACATGGACGATGAATCGGTCGACCTCTACCGGTTCCGGCGGCTGCGCGACCAGGCCCGGGCGATCGCCGAGAGCGGCGACGACGAATACGCCCTCGACCACCACCGCCAAGCCGCGGAGTTGTGCCGGGCCGAACCGCTCACCGACCTGTCCGGGGGCTGGGCCGAACGCACCCGGCACAATCTGGAGCAGGAACTGCTGTCCGCCGCCTTCGCGCGCATCGACCTGGAGTTGAAGCACGGCAACCACGCCGACGTCCTCCGCGAGTTATCAGATCTCACCGAACGCCATCCGCTGGACGAGCGGCCCGTCGAACGGCTCATGAAAGCGCTCTACCGGTGCGGGCGGCAGGCCGAGGCACTGGAGGTCTACCGGCGCACGCACAGCCTCTTCGCGGCGGAACTCGGAACCGACCCGGGGCCCGGCCTGCGGCGGCTCCAGCAGCAGATACTGCAAGGCGACCCGGACCTGCTGCGCGTCCCCGGCACCCAGTTGAGCGTGGACCGGCGCCCGCACACCCTCCCGCACCAGGCGCGGGTGTTCGTCGGACGCGACGAGGAGATGCGGCTGCTCATGGACACGGTCCCGGGCATCACCGGCCCACCTGCAGGTTCCGCGATGACGGTCATAGCGATCGACGGCATGGCCGGCGTAGGGAAGTCGGCGCTCGCCGTCCACCTGGCGCACCAACTGGCCGGGCACTACCCCGACGGCGCCATGTACCTGGAGCTGCACGCCCATGACGCCCGGCAGAAGCCCGTCGACCCGGCGGACGCGCTCGACATGCTGCTCCGGACGATCGGCGTCCCGGTGACGCGGGTGCCGCGCGCGCTGGACGAGCGCGCCGCGCTGTGGCGGTCCGAGCTGGCGGGCAGCCGCGCGATCCTCGTATTGGACGACGCCGCCGGGCACGACCAGGTCCGGCCACTGCTCCCGGCGTCCGCCGGCTGCCTGGTGATCGTGACGAGCCGCCGCCGGCTGACCGGGCTGCACGACGCGTGGCCACTGTCGCTGGAGACTCTGCCCGTCCGGGACGCGATGGTGCTGTTCACCGGCATCGCGGGCCCAGGCCGCACGGAGCCCGACGCCGACGTCGCAGCCGTCGTGGAGCGCTGCGGACGGCTGCCGCTCGCGGTGAGCATGGTGGCAAGCCGGTTGCGGCACCGGCGCGCCTGGGACACCAGAGACCTACTGGCCCGGTTGTCCTCCGACGACCGGCGGCTGGACGAGTTACGCGACGAGGACCGCGAGATCACCACCGTGTTCGAGCTCTCCTACCGCGGCCTACCACCGCCGCTACGGGACGCGTTCCGCGCATTCGGCCTGCATCCCGGCCCCGATCTGACGGCCGACGCGGCAGCCGCAGCACTGGGATGCGCGGTCCGAGAGGCCGAGCGGATCTTAGAGGAGTTGCTCGACCGCCACCTGATCACCGAGCCCGCCCGAGGCCGCTACCGCTTCCACGACCTCGTCCAGGACTACGCCCGCCGCCTGGCACGCGAGACCGACACCGACGAGGACCGCCGCCGGACCGTCCACCGGATCCTCGACTTCTACCTTGCGGCAGCCGACCACGCGAACCACCTGCTGTCCCCGCACCACACAAGCGGCACCGGTGCCGACCGGCCGCCGGGCACGCCGCCTCTGGCGAACGAGGCCGAGGCCGCCGAATGGTTCACCAACGAGCACGCCTGCCTCATGAACGCCGCCGCCGAAGCCGACCGCATCGGCTCAGCAGTACATGTCGCCCGCTTCTCCCGCGTACTCGCCGGCCACCTGGAGTCGCGCGGCCGCTGGGACGCCGCTGCACACCTCCACACCAAGGCGGTCGAGGCACTCCAAGGCTTGGACGACCGTCCGGGAACCGCTCGCGCCCTTGCCGACCTGAGCCACATCCGTTTCCGCGTCGGCGACTACGACACCGCGATGAAAGATGCGGAAAAGGCGCTGGAAATCTACCGTTCGGTCGGTGACCGCCACGGAGAAGCTCATATTCTCGGCCGCATAAGCCTCATCCACTGGCACCAGTCCCGCTTTCCCGAGGCATTGGCCCGCTGCCGGGAGGCGGTGGAAATCCACCGCTCACTCGGCGACCGGCGCGGAGAGGCAGAGAACCTCGACCGCACCGCGATCGTCCTGGAGTTCACCGGCGACTACCGCGAGGCCGAACGGCTCCGCTTGGAAGCACTCGCGATCCTCACCGAGATCGACGCCCCGGGCCTCCTGACGATGGCGCTCAACAACATGGGCGACCTGATGATCCGCATGGGCGACGTCGACCGAGCCGCCGAGTACTACGCACAGACCGCCGGCGCCGCCGAGCTGAGCCGCCAGCACGAGGCCATCGTGCTCATCAACGCAGCCCACGTTTACCGCCGCACCGGAGCTTACGAAACAGCCCTGGCCAACTACCGCGCTGCACTAGCAATAGCGATGGAGTTAGGCGACCGGCGAACCCAGATCGAGACTCTGATCGGCATCGGCGCCACTTTTCACAACACCGGCCGCTACGGCGAGGCCCTCATTCACCACGAACGTGCCCTGGCTATTTCACGCTCCATCAACGAGCGTTATGAGGAAACACTGGCTCTCCGCCATCTAGGTGAAACATTAACCGCTTCCGGCCGCTATCCGGCGGCCGTGGACCACCTCCAGCAGGCTTACGCCTTATCTAAGGAGATAGGCGTCCCCGACGAAACGGCGAGGGCCCTGGAAAGCCTGGGCACGGCCCTCCTCCACACCCAAGGTAGCGAAGCCGCCCGCCAGCCTTGGCAGGAAGCGTTGCACCTCTTCACCACGCTGAAGCTCTCAGAGGCACGTCACCTGCGAACTCGCCTTCAGTCCTTGGAGCAAGCCGCAGGCACCTGACCCTGCGTTAGAAACGCATTCCGTTTCCCAGTCGGACGCATCCCTCGAACGCCTTGGCACACAGCGCCGAACATCATGCGAGGTCCGGTTCCATATCGAAACGCCCATAGCGTATACACGCCCCGTCGAACCGAGACCTCATCCGGACACTTCGAGGGCCAGGCATCGTAACGTGAGACTTCTTCACGAGAGCGACGCTACCCTGATCCTCCCACGCAAAGCGACACCTCATCCTGTCGGGTACAAGAGTCGCAAAGGTTGCCACGCAGAACCATCTGGATGAGTAAGATCTTTCCCCAGAAACTCGGGCAGACCGAGTTATCTCAGTCCAAGTCAAAGAGGTTTCCATGCCCCTACGCCTATTGCAGGGCCTCCTCGGCACTGCCCTGCTGCTCACTGCGGCACCGTCCGTCCTGTGGCCGCTTGTGCACATGACTGGTTAAGTTCACCGAGCCCGAGATGTCGTGACCGAGGGACCGGGAAGCCCACTCGACCTGCTGCTCACAGAGGCGCCGCATGTGCGGCGCCTCTGTTGCGTTGTCCAGCGGGAACCACAGGGCGGCAAGCCTGGGGAACGGCCGGGGCACGAACTCCGCGGCCGTCCAACGTCAAGCAGGTGCGGGCTGGGCGTCGACCAGCGCAGCCTGCCGGGCTTGCCCGTGCAGGTGTCATGGAAGACCACGTCTGGATGCCGTAGGGTCCGGGCGCTCGGCAGTACTGCACTTGGCCGGCGCGCATGGCTGCGGTCACCGGGGCCGCACGGCCCGACGAAAAACTGCGCTGGGCGCGGTCGTACGGGCGTGTTAATGTAGCGCTACATGGGTAGTGCTATCGCTACATGCCGGGAAAGCATACGCGGGCGGCCATCAAGGAGTTAGAGGACGCCGGATGGAAGGTCACCTACACGAGCGGACGGGCTCACGCCTATGCGAGAGCATCCTGCCCTGGCGGCCCTGGCTGCTGCTCACCTCCGTTCTCCATCAACGGAACCCCCGACGTTGACGAGCACGAAGCGCAGAAGATCCGGAGGCGGATGCGGCAGCACAACGCCAAGGTGACCGAAGGACAGGACGGAGAGGACTGATGAGCACCTACTGGTTCGAGCTCGAGGTCGGCCCGGTAAGCGACCTTGATGAGGCCGCGGAGCGGCTGTACTCGCGTTGTGGTGACGGTCAACTCTCCGGCGACGAGCGGGGTGGCACCATCCTGTTCTCACGCGAGGCGCGCAACGCGATCGGGGCGATCCTGTCGGCCATCGATGACAGCGAGAGCAGCGGGCTGTCGGTGACCGGTGTCATGGAAGACCTGGTGACCATCGACGACATCGCCGAGAGGACCAGCAGGTCCGCCCCGGCGGTTGGGCACTGGACGACCGGTCAGCGCGGGCCTGGAGGTTTTCCTGCGCCGGTCATCCATCGCGGCAGTCGCGTCAAGCTGTACTCCTGGGCACAGGTGTCTCGCTGGCTTGCCGACGCCGGGCTCGGGAAGATCGACTCGGTTGCCGCGGAGGTCGCAGCAGCCGCCGCCGATGTGGACGCCCTTCTGCGTGCTCGACAGGTGCTGCGCGACGCCCCTTCCGGCAAGCGGGACGCTCTGATGAAGCTGGTTGAGGCTTAGGTCTCTGGAGCCGCTGCGGCCAGCGATGACATCGAGCGTGGACGGGTGTTGCCCGGGGCTTCACGTGATCTGAGTCCCGGCGCCGGATACGCGGTGGTCAAACTCTGGACGGCCTTGAAGTGTGGTCGCCGCCCGCCCTGCGGGCTGCGGGGGAAGCCCACCGAGCTGGGGGAACTGGTGGGACGCGCTCCGCAGGGCGGGGGCAGTCTATGAGTGCAGCGGCGTGCACGGCCTGTCGACGTGGCGAAGTGGTCCGACGATCGGGCGGCCCGCCCTGCGCGCGGCATTGAGCATGTATCCGTGGTCGATGGCGATCCGCGCCCACACGGCCTTGCCCTCGCCGAGCGCGAACCATCCGCAGCCGCCGGACGCGAACGCCTGAACGAGGACGAGTCCGCGTCCGGACGTGTCGAAGAGGTGGGGCTGCTGGATCACGGGCCGGCCGGGGTGGTCGTCCCACACGCACATTTCGACACCTTGGTCGATCCGGCTGGTCCATACGCGGATGTTCCTGCCCTTGCAGAGCCGGGCCGCGTTGGACGCGAGCTCGGTCGTGATCTGGCAGGCGTCGCCCTCGAAGGCACTGAGCCCCCACGAGGCGAGTGCGCTGCGCACGAGCTCGCGCGCGAGATAGACGGTCTCCGGATAAGCCCGGAACGTCTCACTGAGCATGTTTTGTGGATCTACGTCCATTATGGATATCGCGGACATCGGTCGCCCCCTCACTGTCTGCGTTTCTACTCACAGACTGGCGTCAGGCAGTTATGCTTGTCTTCTTTCGTTCAGGAATATCAACATTAAGGATCTTGAATGGGGAAGGCCGACCGACTCGATCCGGACCACAACCCATGGCACTGGCTAGCCGTTGACCTGCGAATATGGCGCATCGAGCGCAACCTGTCACAGGCCCAGCTCGCCGAGATCCTTGGGGTCGACGATTCCACGGTTTCGAACTACGAATCGGGCACATCAAAAGTCCCCGAACGCAAGGCCGAAATTCTGGACCAACTTTGGCATACTCGCGGCCATTTTGCCCGAATCCGCCGACATGCGGAGACTGTTCATGATCCGAACTGGTTCGACCAGTACACGCGGTACGAGCAGAGGGCCGAGGCGATCAGCGCCTACTCCGCGCTCGTCATCCACGCGCTTTTCCAGACCGAGGAGTACGCGCGGGCTCTGATCGAAGGGGCGCAGGTCGTCGACAACGTCGAGGAGACCGTCGCGGCTCGGATGGAGCGGCGACAGGTCTTGGACGCCGCCCATGCCCCCGAGTTCCGTCTATTCGTACGCCAGTCGGTCCTAGAGGATCCTGTGGGCGGGCCTGAGGTGATGCGGGCACAACTTGGTCACTTACTGGAATTGAGCCAACGCAAGGGAGTTGTGGTGAGGGCCATCCCAAAGACGAAGGCCGCCCATGCAGGGGTCGACGGTTCGTTCGTGATCTTGAGGATCGGCCAGTCGGAACACGCCTGGTCACCCGCCGTGAACGGCGGGCGCCTAGTATCCGATCCGACGAAGGTCAGGGCGTACCGACTACGGTGGGATTTGATAGGAGATGACGCCCTGTCTCGAGACTCGACTCGGAGTCTCCTGCGTGAGCTTATGGAGGCCATGAAGTGAATCCACCTGGATGGCGTAAGTCCAGCCGCAGCGGGGGCAGCGCCGGTGGTGGCGATGGGTGCGTGGAACTGGCCGCTCTCACTGGCGTGATCGGTGTGCGTGACAGCAAGGACCCCGGCGCCGGACACCTCACCCTCTCCGCAGAGAGCTTCGCCCAGCTCATCAGCGCTGTGAAGCGTGGAGAACTACACCTCTGACCCCCCACAAATGCTGCGAACGGCCTCGTCTTCTGGCGGGGCCGTTTCTGCTTCCATATGCGGGCGTGATCGAGCGGCCGGCTCCCCGGTAGATCGCGGCAGGGGCGACTGGCGAGGAAGGGGGCGTGCGCCGCTAGGGCGTCCTAGGCGGTGGGGTCGGGGGCGTTCGTGCTGGCTATGCGCATGGTGATCTCGGCCACGCGGCCGGCGGTCTCCTCTACCGGTGCGACCGGCTGGACGAGGTGGCTGATGGTGATGCGGACGACCGTCTCGATGGCCAGGCTCCTCGACAGCGGGTCGATCTCCGGCCAGGCGTCGGAGACGTAGTCGCCGAGCATCCCCTCCGCCGTGCGCAGGAGCTGGTCGGAGCGGACCGTCAGGAGTGCCAGCAGTTCCTCGTTGCCGCCGCGCGCGCTGGTGAGGACGCTCTTGAGCAGCGGGTTGTCGGCCGCCTCGCGGAGCGTGAAGGACACCCCGGCGGCGATCGCGTCGGCGAGCCGGTCGCGGTTGGCGTCGAGTTCCGTCTTGATGCCGGCCAGGAAGCGCTCCACCTCCCGCATGACCAGCGCCTCGCCGATCGCGTCCTTGGTGCCGAACTCGGTGTAGACGGTCTGCCTGCTCACTCCCGCCCGGGACGCCAGATGCGTCATCCGCATGCCGCCCCATCCGCCCGCGGCGACCAGCTCGTAGGCGGCGTCCAGCAGACGCTCGCGCAGCAGCGAACGGACGGTCTCTCGGTAGGGCGTCATCTCGCCCCATCGTAGACGGCCTGTGACGTACCTAATGCTTGACACTTTTGGAGTAAATGTCTAATTTCCAGACAGAACTTGCCGATCTGTAAGGCGGTGGTGGCCGTGGTCGCGACTGAGGCGGCCGGCGCGGGGAGCGCCGGCCGGGCCGAGGCGGAGTGGAAGGACCCCAAGCGGTACGCATGGCTGCTCGGGCTGGTGGTGCCCGCGATCCCCTTTCTCGCGTGGGGCCTGGTCGGCCTCACCGGGCTGGACGTCTTCTGGTGGCTCGGGCCGGTGCTGATCTTCGGGGTCTTCCCGGCCTTCGACCTGCTCTTCGGCGAGGACCCCACCAACCCGCCGGAGAGCGCGATGCCGCGGCTCGCCAAGGACCGCTTCTACATGTGGGCCAACCTCCTCTTCATCCCGATCCAGTACGCGTCGCTGATCGTGGGCAGCGCGCTCCTGGTGCGCGAGTCGATGAGCGTGGTCGACCGGATCGGGTTCGCCACGACCATCGGCATGATCGGCGGCATCGGCATCGCGGCCGCGCACGAGATGGGGCACCGCCGGGAGAAGGTCGAGGTCTTCCTCGCCAAGGTCACACTCGCGCAGACCGGTTACGGCCACTTCGTCGTCGAGCACAACCGCGGACACCACGCCCGCGTCGCCACCCCCGAGGACCCGGCCACCGCCCGCATGGGCGAGTCGTTCTACCGCTTCCTGCCCCGGACGATCTTCGGCGGCATCCTGTCCTGCTGGCGGCTGGAGAAGGGCCGCCTGGCGAGGAAGGGCAAGAGCCCGTGGACGCCGCGCAACAACGTCCTCCAGGGCTGGCTCGTGACCGCGGCGCTGTTCGGCGTCCTGGCCGCCGTCTTCGGTCTCGAACTCCTGCCCTACCTGGTGCTGCAGGCGGTGCTCGGCTTCATGATGCTGGAGGTCGTCAACTACCTGGAGCACTACGGCCTGCTCCGGCGCAAGAACGCGAACGGCGGCTATGAGCGCACGGCGCCCGAGCACAGCTGGAACAGCAACCGGGTCGCCTCCAACGTGCTGCTCTACAACCTGCAGCGGCACTCCGACCACCACGCCAATCCCGGACGCCGCTACCAGATGCTGCGCGACTTCCCGGACGCGCCGCAGCTCCCCGCGGGCTACGCCACCATGATCCTGCGCGCGGTCGTGCCGCCGTGGTGGTTCCACGTCATGGACAAGAAGGTGCTCGAGCACTACGACGGCGACATCACCCGCTGCAACGTCCACCCGGCCAAACGCGCCAAACTCCTCGCCCGCTACGGCGCCGCCGCCCGGTAACCGCGCGGGGGCTGCATCTCTGTACTGCGAACGGCCTCGCCTTCCGGCGGGGCCGTTGGCGTGTTGGGTGCGGCCTTTCTTGCGGCTCGTTACGGGGTCTTGCGGGAGTGTTCACTTGCGGCGGGTGGGCGTTTCGCCGGGGACGCGTCATGATCATCGGGCTGGTGATCGGTGAGAGGGGCGTCGATGCGCGGGATCGTGGCCGGGATGATCGTGGTCGGGCTGGTGGGGGCCGGGGCCGTCCCGGCGGTCGCGGAGTCGTGGCCGGTGGACGGGGCCGGGTCCGGGGAGCGGCCGGACGTGCGGGTGCGGGCGCTGCCGTCGTCCGAGGTCGGGCAGGTGCGGTTCACTTCGTCGGAGCGGACCGCGCCCGGCGTGACCTTCCGGACGTTCGAGACGTCCGGCACCGGCGGGCGGGTCGAGGGCGACCTGCTGGACGTCGATCTGCGCAGCCCGAAGGTCTCCGTCGGGCTGTTGCGTCCGCCCGTGGTCGCGGCGCGGCGCACGGTGTCGGAGATGGCGGACGCGCAGCAGGCGGTGGCCGGGGTGAACGGCGACTTCTTCAACATCAGCGAGACCCATCCGGGGGTGCCGCCTACCGGGTCTTCGTCCGGGCCGACGGTGGACGGTGGGCGTCCGCTCAAGGGCGCCGTGCCGGACGGGCAGCGGTTCGGGCCGGGGCTGCCTCCCGGCACGTCCACCGAGGACGTCATCGGCGTCGGCCGCGACCGGCGCGGCCACGTGGCGCGGCTCCGCCTGACCGGCACCGTCCGGTCGGGGAAGAAGTCCATCGCCCTGCGCGGGCTCAACCAGTACGCGCTCCACGTCGGCGGGGTCGGCGCGTTCGACTCGCGGTGGGGTGAGGTCTCCCGGCAGCGCGCCGTGTGCGGGACGGACGAGGTCCGCAGCGCCCCGTGCAGCACGAACACCGCCGAGGTGACGGTGCGGCGGGGCGTGGTGACGGGCGTGTCCGACACGGTCGGCGCGGGCGCGATCCCCTCCGGGACGACCGTGCTGGTCGGGCGGGAGAAGGGCGCGGACGCGCTGCGCCGGCTCCGGCCCGGCGACCGGGTGCGGGTGTCGTACCGGTTCACCGGCCCGGTCCGCTTCCGGTTCGCGGTCGGCGGGTTCCCGATCCTGCGGGACGGCGAGCCGCTGGACGGCCTGAGCCCGAACGGACCGGCCCCGCGCACCGCCGCCGGGGTCAGCCGCGACGGCCGGCGCCTGTACCTCGTCGTGGCGGACGGCAGGTCGGAGCGGAGCGGCGGCCTGACGGTCGCCGAACTCGCGTCCCTGCTGGACAAGGTCGGCGCCGACGACGCCGTCAACCTGGACGGCGGCGGCTCCTCGACGTTCGTCTCGCGCGTCCCCGGCGCCGCCTCGGTGACCGTCCGGAACTCCCCGTCGGACGGCGCGCAGCGCGCCGTCGCCAACGGCATCGGTGTGTTCGCAGCGGACGCTCGCGGCTGAGCTCAGCCGGACTTCTTGTCCTGGTGGCGCCTGTCGCGGACGTACATGATGGCCGCCTTGCCGTCGCCGGGGCTGCGGCGCTCCAGCACGAACAGCGTCGTCGCGGTGATCAGCTCGCTGAGCTTGGCGTAGCCGTAGTTGCGGGAGTCGAACTCGGGGCGCTGCTTGGTGATGATCTGGCCGACGCTGCCCAGGGCGGCCCACCCGTCCTCGTCGGACGCGGCGTCCACGGCGTTGCGGAGAAGGTTGACGAGTGCGGTGTCCTGCTTGAGCTTGGCGGCGGGCGTCGGCGGCTCGGGCTTCAGCGCCGTCGCGGCGGGCGCGGCCGAGCCCGGGTCGTAGGCGAGGTTCTCGATGTAGATGAACTTGTCGCACGCCGCCACGAACGGTTTGGGCGTCTTGCGCTCCCCGAACCCGTAGACGGTCAGCCCGGACTCCCGGATCCGCGCCGCCAGCCGGGTGAAGTCGCTGTCGCTGGACACGATGCAGAACCCGTCGAAGCGGTCGGAGTACAGCAGGTCCATCGCGTCGATGACCATCGCCGCGTCGGTGGCGTTCTTGCCGGAGGTGTAGGCGAACTGCTGGATCGGCTGGATCGACTGGTCGAGCAGGTGCTCCTTCCAGCCCCGCAGGTTCGTCCCCGTCCAGTCGCCGTAGGCGCGCTTGACGTGCGCGGTCCCGTACTTGGCGACCTCGGCCAGCAGCCCCTCGACGACTCCGGGCTGCGCGTTGTCGGCGTCGATGAGCACCGCCAGCCGGTCGGCGTTCTCGTTCACCATGCCGCGCGCCTCCTCACGGTCTCCGCCGGTGGGAACCCGTCCAGTACATCAGACCGCGCCGCTCTCGGGGTTCGGCGAGAGCAGGGTGCCGAGTGCGGCGGCGCCGTCGAGGAGGGCTCTGGAGCGGGCGTCGATGACGGCGTCCCTGGCGGCCAGCGCGGAAGCGATGTCCTCCAGCCGCCGGGCGCTCCGCAGCTCCGGCATGAGGGCCCGGAGGGGTTCGATGCGGTATCCGGCTTGGCGCAGTTGGTGGACGATCCGCGCGTCCCGCACCTGGGCCGGGGTGTACCGTCGCGTCCCACCGGCCGGGTCGCGGTCGGGGACGACGAGCTGCTCCTTGTCCCAGTGCCGGAGCGTCGAGGGGCGCACGCCGAGCGCGGCGGCGAGTTCGGAGATGCTCATCGCGTCCGAGGCGCGGACGTCGTCGAGCGGCTCGCCGGAGATCGCCCGGGCGGCGTCCCTGGCCAGCCGTACCTCCCCGCGCTCCGCGTGGAGGCGTGCGTGCACCGCGTCGAGAAGGGCGAGCGCCTCCGCGGCGGGACCCTGGTGGACGGCCCGGACGATCCTCTTGGCCTCGACCGGCCCCGCGCCCGCCGCGAGGGCGCGGTAGGCCACCGCGGACCGCACGTGCTTCTCCCCATAGACGCGGTAGCCCGTGGCCGTGCGCGCCGCCGACGGCAGGACGCCGTCGCGTTCGAGATTGCGCACCTGCTGGACGGAGTACCCGGCGCGCAGTGCGACGTCGACCGTGCGCATACCGCGCGAGTTGAGACCTGACACCACAAAGCCCCTCAGTAGCGGTCCAAAAGTCTCCACAAGCACTTCAATGCCAGGCTAGAACGCATGACGATGGACGAGATCATCGATTTCACGACGGGCCTCGACGGTGTCCTGGCCTCCCGGCCGGGACCGGGTGACGGGTCGCCGGAGATCAGCTGGGGCGACACGTTCTTCTACTACTCGCCGGACGGCGTCGTCCCGGCGAACACCCAGCCCTTCGCGACGCTCGTGACCAAGGACTATCCCGGCGACGAAGCATCGCGCCTGGACCGGCCGGGCGCCTTCCGCGTCAACATCTCCGCCGGGAAAGAGGCGTTCGTCCGCTGGACCGGCCACGCGCCGCGCGAGCCGTCCGGTGCGGAGGTCGACGCCGGCACCGCCGACACGGTGATCGCCCATCCCGTCTACGGCACCGTCGGCTGGCTGGCGGTGGTGAACCCGGGCCCGCGCACTGAAGCCGCCGTCCGCGAACTGCTGGAGGCGGCCTACCATCTCGCGCGTGCGCGCCACGAGCGACGCGCAGGCGCGGACGGAAACTGACCCCGTGGCGTCAGGCCGACTTGCGGGCCACTCCGCCCCAGAGGGCGGCCGGGGCGGACGCCTCCAGGTCGGAGCGGGGGCGCCAACGCGGAACCTCGACGACGCCGGGCTCGACGAGGTCCAGCCCGCGGAAGAAGCGGGTGACCTGCTCGCGGTCGCGCAGCGTCACCTTCTCCGCCGACTTCTCGTTCATGGCCCGCTCGAACGCGGCCATCTCCTCGGGGAAGATGTCCTTCGCCGTGTGGGACGCCACCAGGTGGCTGCCCGGCGGGACGGCGGCCATCAGCGTGTCAACGATCTTGTAGGGGTCCGCCTCGTCGGAGACGAAGTGCAGCACGGCGATGAGCATGACCGCCACCGGCTGGGTGAAGTCCAGCGTGCGGGACGCCTCCTGGAGGATCCTCGCGGGGTCGCGCAGGTCGGCGTCGATGTAGTCGGTCGCGCCCGCTCCGCTGCTCTTCAGCAGCGCCTCGGCGTGGACGAGCACGATCGGGTCGTTGTCGACGTAGACGATCCGGGATTCGGGCGCGATCGCCTGGGCGACCTCGTGGGTGTTGTTCGCCGACGGCAGGCCGGTGCCGATGTCGAGGAACTGGCGGATTCCGGCCTCGGCGACCAGGTACTCCACCGTCCGCGCCAGGAACGCGCGGTTCGCCCGGACCGACTTGACCGTGGACGGGAAGGCCTGCAGCCCGGCTTCGGCGGCCGCGCGGTCGGCGGCGAAGTTGTCCTTGCCGCCGAGCCAGGCGTCATAGACCCGCGCGGGATGAGGGATGTTCGTATTGACCCGGGAAAGCTTGTCCTGGCCTGACGCCTCTCCGTCCGATGCCACGAACCCTCCTCAAACGCCGCTATTGATAGTGGTCGACAGCATATAAGCGTCCTCTGACCCTGAGATGGCTCAGCTGAGAAGCGAAAGGGAGTTCAGGTCGCGGGCGTGGTGGGCGTGGCGGGTGGTCATGGTGCGGAACATCTCGTCGCCGCGCGGGGTGCGTTCCACGAGCATCGAGGCGCCGATCGCCATGACGATGCCGTGGAAGGTGTGGTGACGGTAGACGGTCCAGCAGTCGTCCCAGGTCAGGGCGACTCCGCGGGCCGTCAGGGCTTCGTGGTAGCGCTCGACCAGCGCCTTCTCATGGGCGCGGCGGGCCTCGGTGGGGAGGCTTGAGCCCAGGAAGTAGGAGAGGTCGGCGAGGCCGGGGCCGTAGGCGCAGGTCTGCCAGTCCAGGACGGCGGTGCGGGGGCCGCCGAACAGCAGGTTGTCGGCGCGGAAGTCGCCGTGGGACAGGGTCAGCGGCCCCTCGCGGGCGGTCAGGTACGCCAGCAGCGAGGGCATGAACTCTTCGATCAGGGCGATGACGTCGGGGCCCAGTTCGGCGGCGTAGCGGTCCTTGAAGCCGGTGTAGAGGTCGGTGACCATCGCGGCGGTGAAGGCGGCGGCGTCGGCGTCGTGGCGGTTCAGCCAGGGCAGGGCGGCCAGGCCGGGGTCCTCCCAGCCCGCCGCGTGGAAGGCGGCCATCTCGGTGATCGCGGCGGCGGCGTCCTCGGGGGTGATGCCCGCGAGCTGGTCGCCGGGCCGCGCGGGGGCGAGGTCCGCCAGCAGGACGGTGTACTCGTCCTCCTCGGCGGCGTAGGCCGAGAAGTAGCAGGTGGGGATGCCCGCGTCGAGGCCGCCCGCCAGTTCGGCGTAGAAGCTCGCCTCGACCTCGTAGGTGCGGATGGCGCGGGCGGCGGCGCGGCTGGACGGGTCGGCGGCCGGGACCTTGGCGACCATGGTGGGCGGGAGGGACGTCTCGCCCGCGTAGGTGAGGTGCAGGCGGAGGCTGTCGGAGACCTGTCCGGTGCCCACCGGTTCGGCCCGGACGGCGGTCACCTTCGTCCCGAGGGCGTCCGACAGGTAGGACGCCGTCAGGTCCCCGGCGCCGGAGGCTGGCGTCATGCGCTCTCCTCGGCCAGGTGGGTCCAGCCGTGGTCCTGCCAGCCAGGGGGCTGGTGCCATTCCGTCCAGCCGTGGCCGGTGCGCCCGTCCTCGGTCTCGAAGCGGCACAGGGCGCGGGGGAAGTGGGCGTCCCGCCCGTCGGGGGACGTGACGGAGACGGGGGCGAAGGCGACCGGGGTCACGGTCATGGGGGCGCCGGGGAAGCGGAGGTCGGAGCGGGCGGGCAGGCCGTCGGCGAAAGACGTCTCGGCGGAGAAGCCGGCGCGGTGCTCGATGTCGCCGCCCGGCGGGACGGCGAAGCACGGCCACGGGAGCGGGAGGCCGACGTTGGCCTGCATGCCGTGGACGAACATGCCGTCGGAGAGGCGGCCGGACGTCCAGAGCCAGGAGACGTTCCACCAGTCGCGCTCGCCCCAGCTGTGGTCGCGCTCCCCGGGCGCGTCCACGGCGATCTTCTCGCCGGCCACGCTGACCAGGCCGGAGACGGTGCACGGGATCTCGTAGCGCGGGATGTCCTTGTAGGGGTAGACGCCGCTGACGGTGTCCCAGCGCAGGTCGAAGGAGAGCCCGGCGGTGCCGGTGGCGGGGCCGAACGGGTCGGGGTGGACGGACGCGGTGCCCTGCAGCGTGATCCGGGCCGGGCCGAAGGGGTCGGGGATCTGCTGGGTCGCGGTGTAGGCGTCGGCGTGGACGTCGGCCGTTCCGGGCTTGGGCAGCGGCGCGTTGTTGTCGGCGATGAGGAGCAGCGGGTGGCCGGGGCGCACCAGCGCGGCCCAGTACCAGGCGCGGTCCCAGTTCGGGTAGAGGCCGAGCCGGACGTAGCCGGCGACGGAGCCGTCCGGGGCGGCGAAGTCGAAGTAGTAGGACTCGTTCCAGAGCAGTTCGGGGCCGGGCTCGTGCAGTCCCTCGTCCGCGGGCGTCAGGTTCCAGGTGCCGTGCTCGACGATCCTCGCCATGGACCCTCCGAAGGTTCCGAACGCGATTCTAGAGCGCCGATCCTAACCCTGGCGGCGGCGCTTCCAACAGGGATCAGCCCCGGCGGAACGGCGGAAATCGTAAGATCACCGGCAGACCTCGGCCGCAGGCGTTCCCTAGTGGCCGAAGGCCAGTAGGACCGAGCCCTTGTCGTTGGGGTACGGGGTGAACATGTCGCCGGTCAGGACGTAGACCATGCCGTGCGCGACGACCGCGCCGCCTCCGCCGGCGAGGGAGCCGCCGCGTCCGGTGCCGCCGTCCACGGTCGGGAAGTCGGCGATGGTGTCGAAGCTCCAGAGCACCTCGCCGGTGCGGGACGAGTAGGCGCGCGTCTTGCCGTCCATGCTGCCCTCCCAGACCAGGCCGGGGGTGGTGGTGACGGCGGGCGGGTGGCCGAGCCGGCAGACGCCCGGGTACTGGGACGCGCCGCCGGTCGTGCATCCGTCGGACGGGTTCGGCGTCTTCCAGATGACGTGGCCGTTGGCGGGGTCGAGGGCGTAGAGGGTGCCGGGGTTCGCCATGTAGGTCGCGATGTAGAGGCGGTGCCCGTCGTAGGACGAACCCCACTGGATGCCGCTGAGGCCGCCGCCCGGCATGGGCGTGGAGAGCTGCCGCTGCCACACGATCTGGCCGGTGCGGGCGTCCAGGACGTGGTAGACGCCGACCTTCTGGCCGATGCCGATGAGGCGGCGCCCGCCGGCGGTGAAGATGTTGGGCGCGGCGCCGAGGTCGAAGTCGAGGGCGGTCCCGTCGGGCAGGTTGGGGCAGTACTGGTGGTCTTCCGGGGTCGGGCTGCTGCACTCCTGGCGCCAGGTGTCGACGTCGGTCATCTTGCGCGTCCAGCGTGCGCGGCCGGTGCGGGTGTCCAGGGCGAGGACGGAGTCGAAGTGGCCTCCACTGCCGGTGTAGTTCTGCCCGGTGCCGACGTAGAGGGTGCGGGTCGCCGGGTCGATGGCGGGGGTGCTCCACACGCCGCCACCGGACGGCGCATAGCGCGGCACCCCGTTGGGCCAGGTGCCGTCCTGCTTCGGCTCGGGGACGGTGTAGTAGCGCCAGTCGAGTTCGCCTGTATCGGCGTCCAGTGCGTCGACGTGGCCCCGGAACGTGCAGCAGGCGTGGTCCTTGCCCAGGAGGTTCTCACCGCTGGACACACCGACGTAGACGCGGCCCTGGTAGACGATGGGCGAACTCGTCACGATGGCGCTGACGGTGGTGTCGAGCCGGGTGGCCCAGAGCAGTTTCCCCGTGTACTGGTTCAGCGCGTACATGTAGCCGCGGGTGTCGCCGAAGTACACCTTGCCGCGCGATACCGCGGCACCGTCCCGCACTTGGGCGAAGCCCGTCCCGACCGTGCTGAGGTCGAACTCCCACTTGGCCACGCCCGTCCTGGCGTCGCGCGCGCGGAAGCGGCCGTCGGGGCCGCCGAAGTAGATGGTGCGCCCGACGACGGCGGGCTGGCTGTGCGGGGCGCCGGCCCGCGCCGGGAACCCGAACGCCCATTTGAGCTTGAGGCCGCCGACGTTCGCGGGCGTGATCCCGCGTTCCGCCGGGTTGAAGCGGGTGCCGCGCAGGTCCTTCTGCCAGGACGGCCAGTCGCCGGACCGCGGATGGGCGGACGCGGGCGGCGCGGACGCGGACGGCGCCGCCGCCCCGGCCAGGGCCAGGCAGGCGGCGGCGAGCACGGCCGCCGCCCTTCTCGTGGGACGAGCCCCTCTCGTGGGACGAGCCCTTCTCGTGGGACGCATGATCGATCTCCCTCAGGGGGTCGGGGCGCCGCGGCGCCCGGCGGACCGGTGCCGGTCGGCGCCGGGCAGGGCGCCGCGCAGCAGCCGGTCGCGGAGCGCGCCGGTGTTGCGGCGGCTGACGGCCAGCCGGGCGCCGCCGACCCGGAGCGTGCACCGGCCCGACTCGATGACCAGTTCCTCGACGTGGGCCAGCGAGACCAGGTGCGACCGGTGGATGCGGACGAACCCGGCGTCCCGCCACGCCTCCTCCAGCGCGGCCAGCGGCACCCGGACCAGGTGGCTGCCCGTGCCGGTGTGGAGGCGCGCGTAGTCGCCGTTGGCCTCGGCGTACCGGACGTCCGACCGCCGGACGAACCGGACGGTCCGCCCCACCCCGACCGGGATCACCTCGTCGGCGCCGTCCGGCGGCACGACCAGCACGACCACGGTGGTTCGCAGAGGCACTGCGGTTCGCATGGGCTCATGGAATCCGCGGGGCCGATGGCGATCAAGGGTGGGGTGGGGCATCTGGCATGTCTGGCACAAACTGTGGCATTCCACGACAAAGCGCTCAGTGCGCGAACGGGGTGTACCGGTTCCAGAAGCGGCAGTGGTGCTGCTGTGCTATCTCGTGCGTGACCTGGCTGTCCCCCGCCGGGATGAGCGACAGCACGGCCGGGTCGCGGCGGGTGAACCGCGGCCAGTACGGCGTGCCGTCCACGGTCGGGTTCCCGGTGCGGGCGAAGCCCGTCCACTGCGCGGTCAGCTGCCGGCCGAACGCCTCCTGGTTCGGGGTCAGCTCCGCTCCGCCGGGCATCGGCGCCAGGAACGGGGTCTCGCTGACGTGGTACGACCCGTTCGGCTTCGTCGGGTCGAGGAAGAACATCGGCGGCGCGTCCGGGTTGTCGGTCTGGTAGGCGAACACCGTGATGTGCCGGGCCAGCCGCTCGTCGTTGAGGAGCGCCGGGCACACGGAGTTGGAGTCGGCGACGATCGTCCGGTAGGCGATGAACGCCGACGGCTCCGGGAACCGCTCCAGCGGATACAGCTCGAAGACCCGGTCGGCCAGCGGCCCGTACTGCCGCCGCACGAACTCCCGGTACTGCGCCGGTGTCTCGGCCGAGGGCAGCTGCACCTCGTCCCGGTCGACGCCGTGCATCAGCGTGACGTCGTTGACCTTTCCTTCGGCGAGGGCTTGGCCGGGCGACATCGGGAGGATCTCGCCGTCCACGACGGGGCCCTGCGTACCGACGTCGGCGCCGATGCCCTCCCCGGCCTGCTCCAGCAGCTTCGCCACGGGCAGCGCGCGCAGGCAGGCGATGTCGGAGCAGCCCAGCGCGTCCGCGAACCGGGCCCCCGCCCGCTGCGCCTCGCGCTCGCTCGGCAGGACGGCCTTGCAGTCCTGCGCCTGCCACTGGACGTCGACGCCCCGCAGCGAGTTGTACTCGCCGCTCTGCGCGATGCCCTTCTGGAACAGGCCCTTCGCCGCCGGGGACGCGGTGTTCGCGCACACGCTCGACCCGCCGGCGGACGCACCGTAGATCGTGACGTTGCCCGGGTCGCCGCCGAAGCGCGCGATGTTGCGCCGCACCCAGCGCAGCGCCGCCTGCTGGTCGCGCAGCGCGTAGTTGCCGGAGTGCGCGCCGAGCCCCTCATGCGCCATGAACCCGAAGATGCCGAGCCGGTAGTGGACGCCGACGTTGATGACGCCGCCCTCCTTGACCAGGTGCGTCCCGTCGGACGGCGCCCCGAGCCGGAACCCGCCGCCGTGCAGCTCCACCATCACCGGCAGCGGCTTCCCGCCGGGCTTCCCGGGCGCGACGACGTCGAGCTTCAGGCAGTCCTCGTCGGCCGATCCGGGGCCGAGGCCGGGCGGCTGCGGGCACGGGCTGCCCGGCTCGGTGGCCCGCAGCGTGGACGTCCAGCCGGCGTGCGGCGCCGGCGGCGCCCACCGCAGGTCGCCGAGGGGCGCCGCCGCGTACGGGATGCCCCGCCAGGCCCGGACGCCGTCGCCCGCGGTGCCGCACACCGCTCCCCCGTCGGTCTGGACGGTCGTCCCGTCCGCGCAGGCCGGCGCCTTCGCGCCGCGCGCCGCGGCCGGTAACGGCGCCGACACCCCGATCGGCACCGCCAGCGCGAGCGCCGCCGCGCCCGCCGGCGCGACCGCGAAGAACCCTCTCCTCCGCCGCATACCGCCCCTCCTCACCGCCTCGTCCCGATGTACGGCTTGAACGTAGGACGGTGCGAAAGACCCGTGACAGGAAGATCGCGAGCGTATGCGGACAGCGGCGGCGGTCTCGCGCCGAACGGCCTGATATCGCCGCCGAGCGGTCGCCGGGGATCTCACTGGACGGGAGGGCGGGCGCCCGCCCGTGAAGGTCGGTTACTCTACCAAACAGTTGTTAGAAAGAAGGGTGCTCATGGATCTTGAGTTCGGGACGGCGGACGAGGCGTTCCGCGCCGAGGTGCGGGAGTGGCTGCGCGCGCACGTCCCGGCCGAGCCGCTGCCCTCGCTGGAGACCGAGGAGGGGTTCGCGGCCCACCGGGAGTGGGAGCGGACGCTCGGCGCGGCGCGCCTCGGGGTGGTGTCGTGGCCGGCGGAGTACGGCGGCCGGGGCGTGTCGGTCCTGCAGTGGCTGATCTTCGAGGAGGAGTACTACGCGGCGGGCGCGCCCGGCCGGGTCAGCCAGAACGGGATCAACCTGCTGGCGCCGACGCTGCTCAAGCACGGCACGCCGGAGCAGCTCGCGCGGATCCTGCCGCCGATGGCGGCCGGCGAGGTGATCTGGGCGCAGGCGTGGTCGGAGCCGGGCGCGGGCAGCGACCTCGCGGCGCTGCGCGCCACGGCGACGCGCACCGACGGCGGCTGGCTGCTGGACGGGCAGAAGACGTGGAGCTCCCGCGCCGCGTTCGCCGACAAGGGCTTCGGGCTGTTCCGGTCGGACCCGGAGTCGTCCCGGCACAAGGGCCTCACGTACGTGATGTTCCCGCTGGACGCCGAGGGCGTGACCGTGCGCCCGATCGGGCGGCTGGACGGCAAGCCCGCGTTCGCCGAGCTGTTCCTCGACAAGGTGTTCGTCCCCGACGAGGACGTCATCGGCGCGCCGGGCGACGGCTGGCGGGTCGCGATGGCGACGGCCGGGAACGAGCGCGGCCTGACGCTGCGCAGCCCCGGCCGGTTCACGGCGGCGACCGAGCGGCTCGTCGAGCTGTGGAAGGAGCGCGCCGACCCGTCCGACACCGCGCTGCGCGACCGCGTCGCGGACGCCTGGATCAGGTCGCGGGCCTACCGGCTCAAGGGCTTCGAGACGATCTCGCGCAGCGACGACGTCGGCGCCGAGTCCAGCCTGAACAAGGTCTTCTGGTCGGAGCTGGACGTGGCGCTGCACGAGACGGCGCTCGACCTGCTCGGCCCGGACGGCGAGATCGAGTCGGAGTGGCTGGAGAACTACGTGTTCTCGCTCGCCGGCCCGATCTACGCGGGCACCAACGAGATCCAGCGCAACGTGATCGCCGAGCGGCTGCTCGGCCTGCCGAGGGGATCCCGATGACCGCGGCGAAGCGAGGATCGTCGGGATCCCGACCCCGGGGGTCCGGGGGTCGCCCCCCAGAAAGGCAGAGCCCGATGACCGCAGCGAAGCGAGGACCGTCGGGGCCCCGCCCCGGGGGTCCGGGGGTCGCCCCCCAGGAAGGCAGGGTCCGATGAAGTTCGTTCTGGACGCCGAGCAGCGGATGTTCGGTGAGACGCTGCGGCGGCTGCTCGCCGACGCGGGCACCGCGAAGATCTCGCGCGCGTGGGCGGCCGGGGACTCCGGGCCGGGCCGGGCGCTGTGGACGTCGGTCGCGGAGGCCGGGGTGTTCGCGGTCGCGGTGCCGGAGGAGTTCGGCGGCGCCGGGCGGCTGCCGGTGGAGCTGGTCGTCGCGGCCGAGGAACTGGGGCGCGCCGCCGCGCCGGGCCCGTACGTGGAGACGCTCGCGGCGGCGGAGCTGCTGGGCGAGTCGCCGTGGCTGCCGCGGATCGCGGAGGGCGAGGCGGTCGTGACGCTGGCCGTCCCGCACGCGCTGGACGCCGACGTCGCCGACCTCGTCCTGACCCCGGACAAGGTGGAGCGCAAGGCCGGTGAGGCGCTCGCCTCGCTCGACCCGGCGCGGCGCCTGTTCCGCGTCGAGGGCGGCGGCGGTTTCACCGACTTCGGCGTGCTGCTGTGCGCGGCGCAGCAGATCGGGCTCGGCCAGGCGCTGCTGGACGTGTCCGTGGAGTACGCCAAGACGCGGCAGCAGTTCGGGCGCCCGATCGGCGAGTACCAGGCGATCAAGCACCACCTGGCGACCGCGATGGTCGAGCTGGAGTTCGCCCGCCCGCTCGTGTACGGGGCGGCGCTGTCGTACGGGACGCCGGACTTCGCCCGGGACGTCTCGGCCGCGAAGGTCGCCGCTTCGGAGGCGTCCTACAGCCTGGCCAAGACGGCCCTACAGGTGCACGGCGCGATCGGCTACACCGACGAGTACGACCCGTCGCTGTGGATCCGCAAGGCGCGCGCGCTGTACTCGGCCTGGGGCTCGGTGGCCGAGCACAGGGCCCGCGTCATGGCTGCTCTTTGAAGTCCTTGAGTTCCACGCGGCGGACCTTGCCGGACGCGGTCTTCGGGAGGTCGTCCACAAAGACGACCTCCCGGGGGACCTTGAAGTTCGCGAGCCGCTCCCGGCAGTGCGCGATCAGCTCGTCCGCCGTGGCGGCCCGGCCGGGGCGGAGCCGGACGTAGGCGCGGGCGACCTCGCCCATCCGCTGGTCGGGGACGCCGATGACGCCCGACTCGGCGACGGCGTCGTGGCGGGCGAGGGCGTCCTCGACCTCGGCCGGGTACACGTTGAACCCGCCGACGACGAACATCTCCTTGCTCCGCCCGGTGATGGCGAGGTTGCCGCGCTCGTCGAGGCGGCCCCGGTCGCCGGTGTCGAGCCAGCCGTCGCGGACGGTCTCGGCCGTCGCCTCCGGGTCGCCGAGGTAGCCCTTCATGACGTTGTAGCCGCGGACGAGGATCTCCCCGTCGGTGCCCGCCGGGACCGGCTCGCCCTTCTCGTCGACGATCTTGACTTCGACGTCGTCGATGGCCCGGCCGGACGTCGTCGCGATCGTCTCGTCATCGTCGTCCACCGAGCAGGCCGTCACGGTGCCGGACGACTCGGTCAGCCCGTACGCGGTCACGACCTGCGGGAACAGCTCTTCCTTGATGCGCCGCACCAGCGCGACGGGCACGTCCCCAGCGCCCGTCACGGCCAGCCTGAGCGACGAGAGGTCGCGCTCCTCGCGGCCGGGCGCGTCCAGCAGCGAGGTGTAGATGGTCGGCGGGCCCGGCAGCACGGTGATCTTCTCCTGCTCGATCAGCCGCAGCGTCTCCGGGACGTCGAAGGTGCGCTGGAGCACCATCGCGGCGCCCTTCATCACGCACGCCAGCACGCCCGCCTTGTAGCCGAACGTGTGGAACATCGGGTTGACGATGAGGTACCGGTCGCCGGCCTTCAGGCCGGTCCGGCTCGTCCACGCCGCGTAGGTGCGGACGTTCTGCTCGTGGGTGACCACGACGCCCTTGGCCCGGCCGGTCGTCCCGGACGTGAACAGGATGTCGGCGACGTCGTCCGGCCGGACGGCCGCCGTCCGCGCGTCGGCCTCCGCCGCGGGCACGGCCCCGGCGGTGAACTGGTCCCAGGCGGCGACGCCCGGCCGCGCGGGCCCGTTGAACGTGACGATGCGCTGGAGGTCGGGCAGCCCGGGGACGGCGCCCGACTCGTCCAGGCCGAGCATGCCGGGGTAGTCGATGCCGAGGAACCCGTCCTCCACGAAGAGCATCTTGACCTCGGCCTTGGTGAGCGGCCACCGGGCCTCGTCGCCCTTGTACCGGGTGTTCAGCGGGACGAGCGTCGCGCCCGCGCCCATGGCGCCGAGCACGGTGACGATCCAGCGCAGCCCGTTCGGCGCCCAGATCGCGATGCGGTCGCCCGGACCGACGCCGGCGCCGATGAACGCGGCCGTCGCCTCCCGCACCCGCTCGCGCAGCTCCGCGTAGGTCACCCGGACGTCGCCGTCCACGACCGCCTCGGCGTCCGGAGAGTCCTGCGCGGCCCGCTCCAGCAGACCCGGAATCGTCAGCTCGCTCATAACCGTCCATGATGGGCGCGGCGCGCGCGATCAGGCCAGGGCGTCCCGCTCACCGGTACCGGGCCAACTCCTCGCGCAGCCAGTGGTAAGACGCCTTCGGCGTGCGGCGCTGGGTGGCGTAGTCGACGTGGACGAGGCCGAAGCGCTGGTCGAAGCCCTCCGCCCACTCGAAGTTGTCGAGCAGCGACCAGACGAAGTAGCCGCGGACGTCCACGCCGTCGCCGATGGCGCGGTGCAGTGACCGGAGGTGGCCGTCCAGGTAGTCGATCCGGTCCCGGTCGGGGCGGCCGGGCTCGTCGGGCGCGGAGCAGCCGTTCTCGGTGATCAGGATCGGCGGCAGCGCGTCCCGGTAGGCGTCGCGGAGGCCGGTCAGCAGCTCGTGCAGGCCGTCCGGGACGACGGGCCAGCCGAACGCCGTGACCGGGTGGCCGTCGATCGGCACGTCCTCGAAGGGCAGGCCCGCGCCGTCGAGATGGCGCTCGACCTCGCGCAGGACGGACGCGCCGCCGGAGGCGGGTGCGTGCCCGTGCGGCGCGGCGACCTTCGTCGGGCTGTAGTAGTTGACGCCGAGCAGGTCGAGCGGCGCGGCGATCGCGGCGAGGTCGCCGTCCCGGACGAACGGGAGGTCGGCCACGCCGTACGCGCTCAGGTCCGGGTAGCGGCCGAGAAGAAGAGGGTCGGTGAACAGGCGGTTCTGGAGCGCGTCGAACGCGGCCGCGGCGGCCCGGTCGGCGGGCGCGTCGCTCGCGGCCCACACCGGGCTGTAGTTGTTGGTGAGCGCGACCTGGCCGGACGTCCGCTCGCGCAGTGCGGGGACGGCGAGGGCGTGGGCGAGGAGCAGGTGGTGGGCGGCGGGAAGGGCGTCCAGGAGGAGCGCTTCGCCGGGCGCGTGGGTCCCGACGCCGTAGCCCTCGGTCATGTGGACGAACGGCTCGTTCAGCGTGATCCAGACGCCGACGCGGTCGCCGAGCCGGTCGGCGACGAGGCCCGCGTACTCGGCGAACCGGTGCGCGATGTCGCGGTTCATCCAGCCTCCGGCGTCCTGGAGCGCCTGGGGCAGGTCCCAGTGGTAGAGGGTGAGCGCGGGCAGGATGCCGCGTTCGGCGAGGGCGTCCACGAGCCGGTCGTAGAAGTCGAGGCCCTTGGGGTTCGCGGGGCCGCGCCCGTCGGGCTGGACGCGCGGCCACGCCGCCGAGAACCGGTAGGCGTTCACGCCGAGGCCGGCCATCAGCGCGACGTCCTCCGGCCAGCGGTGGTAGTGGTCGCACGCGATGTCGCCGGTGTCGCCGTTCTTGACGCGACCGGGCCGGGCGCAGAAGGAGTCCCAGATGCTGGGGCCGCGGCCGTCCTCCTTCACGGCGCCTTCGATCTGGTACGCCGCCGTGGCCGTACCCCACAGGAAGCCCTCGGGAAAGCGGGGAAGCACGCGCGTCTCCTCTCCTAACATGAGTGGACGTCACATTAAAACATGAACATGTGTCATGTTCGGCCGGAGCGGGGAGGGGCGATGACGGACGGGGTGCGCCGCAGGCCGACGCAGCGCCGCAGCGTGGAGCGGTTCGAGCGGCTGCTCGACGCCTGCGCGGAGCTGCTCGCCGAGGCCGGGCACGACGCGCTGACCACCAGGGACGTCGCCCGCCGGGCGGGCGTCCCGATCGGCACGCTGTACCAGTTCTTCGACGGCAAGTCCGGGCTGCTGTACGAGCTGGCCATGCGGAACCTGGCGATCCTGATCGGGCGGGTGCACGAGCGGCTCACCTCCGAGCCGGTGCGGACGTGGGCGGACGCGGCCGTGCTCGTCTACGACGAGAGCCTCGCGCTGCGCCGCACCGTGCCGGGCTTCTTCATCGCCGACTTCCGCGACACCGGCGCCATCGACCAGGGCCTCGTCCGCCGGATCGACACCGAGATGGCGGCGCGCATGTACGAGCTGGGCACGCAGAAGGCGGGCCTGCCGCCGCTGGCCGACCACGAGCGCGTCCTGCTGGTGGCCATCACGGCGTCGGACGGCCTGCTCCGGCTCGCCTACCAGTCGGCGGAGGACGGCGACCCGGCCGTGGTCGCGCTCGGCGCCCGGCTGCTGCGGGCGTACTTCACCGACCTCGCGGCGGATCCCGTCCCAGATCCATAACATGAGCCTTGTTCACTTTTTCTCCGATCGGTGATATCACTCACCTCAGATCCGTGGCCCCCACCCCGGTCGAGGTGCCCCATGCCGTTCCGACGCTCCCTCCGACGTACCGCCTGCATCCCGCTCGTCCTCGCCCTGCTCGCCGCGCTGGCCTCCGGCCTCGCGACCGCGCCGCCCGCCCGTGCCGCGTCCCTGTCCGCCGATGGCGGTGAGGTGCGCGGCTACATCGACGCCCACAGCCACCTCATGTCGTACGAGGCGTTCGGCGGGCAGCTGCTGTGCGGCAAGCCGTTCGACCCGGACGGCATCCAGGCGGCGCTGCGCGACTGCCCCGACCACGCCGGGAACGGCGCGTTCGCCTGGTTCGAGAACTTCACCCGGCACGGCACCCCGTTCGGCACCCACGACCCCACCGGCTGGCCCACGTTCAAGGACTGGCCCGCCTGGGACTCCCGCACCCACCAGCAGGTCTACTACGCCTGGCTGGAACGGTCCTGGCGCGCCGGGCAGCGCGTCCTGGTCAACCAGCTCGTCGCCAACCGGCAGCTCTGCGAGATCTATCCGCTGAAGCGCAACGCGTGCGACGAGATGGCGGTCATCCGGCTCGAAGCGCGGCGGATGCGGGAGATGCAGTCCTACATCGACGGGCTCAGCGGCGGTCCCGGCAAGGGCTGGTTCCGCATCGTGCGCGACGCCGGCGAGGCCCGCCAGGTCATCGGGCAGGGCAAGCTCGCCGTCGTCCTCGGCATCGAGACGTCCGAGCCGTTCGGCTGCCGCGTGATCGGCGGCGTCCCGCAGTGCACGCGCGCCGACATCGACCGGGGCCTGGACGAGATGAAGGAACTCGGCGTGTCCTCGATGTTCCTGTGCCACAAGTTCGACAACGCCCTGTGCGGGGTGCGGTTCGACGGCGGCACGACGGGCGCCGTCATCAACGCGGGCAACTTCCTCGGCACCGGGCGGTTCTGGCAGGCCGAGACGTGCACCGGCGCCGCCCACGACAACACCATCGCCCCGGCCGGCGCCGTCAACGGGCAGGTCGCCGAACTCCTGCGGCTGCTCGGGCAGGCCGGGATCACGCTGCCGCTGTATCCCGACGCGCCGCACTGCAACCTGCTCGGCCTCACCGACCTCGGCGCCTACATGGTGAAGGGCCTGATGAAGCGGCACATGCTCGTCGAGATCGACCACATGAGCGTGAAGGCCGCCGACCAGACCCTGAGCCTGCTGGAGGACGCCGGGTACTCGGGCGTCGTCTCGTCCCACAGCTGGACCGACGACACCTACATGCGGCGCGTCTACCGCCTCGGCGGGATGATCACCGGCTACGGGAGCTCCGCCGACCGTTTCGCGGCGGAGTGGCGGCGCAACAAGAGCGCCGCCGACCCGCGCTTCACCTTCGGCTACGGGTACGGGCTCGACGCCAACGGCATGGGCCCGCTGCCGTCGCCGCGCGCGGACGCGAAGGAGAACCCGCTGCGCTACCCGTTCACCTCGCCGATCGACCCGGCGGTGAAGCTCGACCGGCTCCGCACCGGCCTGCGCACCTGGGACCTGAACACCGACGGCGTCGCCAACTACGGGCTCGTCGCCGACTGGATCGCCGACATGCGCGCCTACGGCGGGCAGGCGCTCGTCGACGACATGGCCCGCGGCGCCGAGGCGTACCTGGAGATGTGGCGCCGCGCCGAGACCTGGACGGGAGGCGCGTGAGCGAACTGACGGCCGCCCGCCGCCCCGGCGAGCGCGGCACCGCGGAGGTCGGGCGGAGCTGGCTGCTCGGCTACGCCGCCGCGTGGTTCGGGTACTGGCTGGTGATCCTGCTGCCGCCGCAGTTCATGACCCCGCACCTCATCGGCCGCATCGCGGCGGAGGACAAGGTGGACGTGCTGTCCTACCTGCTGATCCAGAACTCCGTCGTGGTGGTGCTGTGCGTGCCGCTCGCCGGGATGGCCTGCGACCGCACCCGGACCCGCTTCGGCCGCCGCCGCGTCTGGGCGCTCGGCGGGTTCGCGGTCGCGGCCGTCCCGTACGCGCTGATCGGGACGCAGACGAGCTGGCCGGTCGTGGCGGCCCTGATGGTCGTCGTGTCGATGGGCGCGGCGGCCGTGCTCGCCGCGCTCAGCGCCGTGATCGCCGACCGGGTGCCGCACCATCAGCGGGGCGCGGCGTCCGCCGCGATGGGCGTCCCGCAGGTCGTCGCGCTCGTCGTCGGGATGGTGCTGGTGACGATGGTCGTCACGTCCGTCCCCGGGATGTGGGCACTGATCGCGGTGCTGGCGGCGGTGTCGGCGCTGCCGTTCTTCCTCGGCCGGCCGGGTGCCCGCCCGGCCGCTCGGAACGCGCACGAGATGCCGGGCGCGGGCGAGCGGGTCCCGTTCCCGCATCCGCGCCGCCACCCGGACTACTACTGGGCGCTGCTGTCCCGCGTGCTGATCAACGCCGGGAACCTGGCCGGGACGACGTACCTGCTGTACTTCCTCACCGACGTCCTGCACCGGACCGACCCCGACGGGTCCCTGCTGATCCTCACGCTGATCTACCTGGTGTGCTGCGCGGCGACCGGCTGGCTCGGCGGGAGGGCGTCGGACGCGCTCGGCCGCCGCCGCGACCTCATCGCGGTCGCCGGCGCGCTCCAGGCCGGCGCGGCGGCGCTGCTCGCGGTCGCGCCGGCGTGGCCGTCCGCCATGGCGGGGGCGGTGCTGCTCGGGGCGGGCTACGGCGCGTTCCTGTCGGTCGACCAGGCGCTCGTCACGGACGTGCTCCCCGACCAGCGCAGCCGCGCCCGCGACCTCGGCGTCGTCAACGCGGCGCAGAACGTCCCGCTGGCGTTCGGCGTCGCCTGGTTCGTGCTCACGTTCGTGGGCGGCTACCGCGTGCTGTACGCGGTGTCCGCCGTGATCATGCTGCTGGGGTCCGCCTCCGTGTACCGGATCAGGAGCGTCCGTTGAAAGGTGCCTCATGAAAGCGGTCATGGTCATGTTCGACACCCTCAACCGGCGCTTCCTGCCGCCGTACGGGGCGTCGGACGTGCACGCCCCGAACTTCGCGCGGCTCTCGGAGCGGACCGCGACGTTCGACAACTGCTACGGCGGGAGCATGCCGTGCATGCCGGCGCGGCGCGAGATGCACACGGGCCGCCACAACTTCCTGCACCGGGGCTGGGGGCCGCTGGAGCCGTTCGACGACTCCGTCCCGGAGATGCTGAAGGAGAACGGCGTCTACACCCACCTCGCCACCGACCACCAGCACTACTGGCTGGACGGCGGCGCGACCTACCACCCGCGCTACAGCACCTTCGAGTTCTTCCGGGGGCAGGAGGGCGACGAATGGAAGGGGCACGTCGCCGACCCCGACGTGCCCGACTCCGTCCCGCACACGGCGAACCCGCTGCGCCGCCAGGACTGGGTGAACCGCCTCTACATGAAGGACGAGGCCGACCATCCGCAGACGGGCACGTTCGACGCGGGCGTCCACTTCATCAAGACCAACCATGCCGAGGACAACTGGTTCCTCCAGATCGAGACATTCGACCCGCACGAGCCCTTCTTCAGTTACGACCACTACAAGAAGCTCTATCCGGACGACTACGACGGCCCGCATTTCGACTGGCCCGACTACCGGCGCGTGACGGAGACGCCCGAGCAGGTCGAGCACCTGCGGAACCAGTACCTGGCGCTGCTGTCGATGTGCGACCGGTCGCTCGGACGCGTCCTCGACCTGATGGACGAGCTGTCCCTGTGGGACGACACCCTCCTGATCGTCTGCACCGACCACGGCCTGCTGCTCGGCGAGCACGACTGGTGGGGGAAGAACGCGCCGCCGTTCTGGGACGAGACGATCCACACCCCGCTGTTCATCTGGGACCCGCGCAGCCGGGTCGCGGGCGAACGGCGGTCGAGCCTCGTCCAGACCATCGACTTCGGGCCGACGCTGCTGGAGTTCTTCGGCGTCGACCGCACGCCCGACATGCTGGGCGTCCCGCTGCGGGAGACCGTCGCCCGCGACTCCCCCGTCCGGGAGGCGGGCCTGTTCGGCTGCTTCGGCGGCCACGTCGGCGTCACCGACGGCCGCCACGTGTACATGCGCGCGTGCGCGGAACCGGGCAACCGGCCGCTCGCCGAGTACACGCTCATGCCCACGCACATGCGCGGCCGCATGCCGGTGGAGACGCTCCGGGACGCGACCATGGCGTCCCCCTTCTCCTTCACGAAGGGCGTGGCGCCGCTGCGCCTCCCCGGCTTCTCCTACACCGACCCGCACGCGTTCGGCACGCTCCTCTACGACCTGGAAGCCGACCCCGAGCAGCTGTCACCGCTCATCGACGACGACCTGGAACTGCGCATGGCCGGGTTGATGGTCGACTTGATGCGCGCGAACGACGCGCCGCCGGAGCAGTACGAGCGGCTCGGCCTGCCGGCGGACGGCCCGGTGGCGTCCGCGCACCTGCTCGTCCGGCGGCAGTGGGAGCAGGTCGTGACGTCGGAGCGTCCGCCGCTGACCGCCGCCGAGTTCCCCGCGTCCCGCCTGTCGGTGACGACGCCGACCCGGCTGCTGGTCGCCGAACCGGCCGCCGAGGCGGTGCTCCGCAAGCACCTCGGCGCGCTCATGGACAGCCCGCTGCTGCCCGAGGCGATGCCGTTCTCCCTGCTGGAGATCGCGGGCCTGGCGGTCGGCGTCATCGACCGCGAGACCCTGCACGCGATCGCCGGCGACCTGGCGGCCCTGTGACCGCGCTGAAGCTGTGACCGCGCTGAAGCCTGCGACCGCGCTGAAACGCCTTCCCGGCGGGACGTTCCTGATGGGCGGCGACGACCCGGACGCCAACCCCGGCGACGGCGAGGGCCCGGTCCGCGAGGTCGCCGTGGCCCCGTTCGCGATCTCCCCGTACACCGTCACCAACGAGGCGTTCGCCGCGTTCGCCGACGCGACCGGCCACCGCACCGACGCCGAGCGGTTCGGGTGGTCGCACGTCTTCGCCGGGTTCCTGCCGGGCCGGCTCCGCCGCATCTCCCCCAGAGCCGGCCGGGCCCCCTGGTGGTGCGCCGTGCGCGGCGCGGACTGGCGGCACCCCGAAGGGCCGGGCTCCACCCTCGACGGGCGGGCGGACCATCCCGTCGTCCACGTCTCCTGGAACGACGCCGCCGCGTTCTGCCGCTGGGCGGGCGTCCGGCTCCCCACGGAGACCGAATGGGAGTACGCGGCACGCGGCGGCCTGGCCGGGAAGCGCTACCCGTGGGGCGACGACCTCACCCCGGACGGCGAGCACATGTGCAACATCTGGCAGGGCCATTTCCCCACCCGCAACACGGCCGAGGACGGCTACAAGGGCACGGCCCCGGTCACCGCCTTCCCGCCCAACGGCTACGGCCTGCACAACATGGCCGGAAACGTCTGGGAATGGTGCGCCGACGCCTGGGGCGACGGCAGGGCACTGCGCGGCGGCTCCTACCTGTGCCACGCGTCCTACTGCAACCGCTACCGCGTCGCCGCCCGCACCGCCAACTCCCCCGACAGCTCCTCGGGCAACACCGGCTTCCGCTACGCCGCCGATTAGGTGATCAGGGTTGGAGGGAGGCCCAGATGCGGGGCGGTAGGACGGCGGCGGCCTCGTCCAGGTCCACGGCGCTCGGATCTGACAGCCAGCGCCGTGCCGTCTCGGCGACCGGCCCGATGAGGAGCATCTCCATCATCACCGGTGACAGCCGCGCGACCCGGCCGCCCGCCACATGCGGCACCATCCACGCGACGAGCTTCGCGATGCGCGGCGTCTTCAGTTCTGCGATGACGGCCGCGTGCTCCGGCAGGAAGGCCGCATAGGCCGAGGAGTGGATGAACCGAGCCGCGTCGCTGCGCTCGCGCGTGAAACTCAGGTAGGCCCTTGTCGCCGCCTCGACGCCCTCTTGTGCGTCGGTGATTCCCTCCAGCGCGTCCAACAGCGTGTCGAGCAGGTCGGCCATGCAGCGCGCGTAGAGGGCGGCGGCCAGGCCGTCGAACGATCCGAAATGGTGGTAGAGGCTGCCGCTGCTCATCCCGGTGGCCGCGATGACGGCCTTCATCGTGAAGCCCCCGTGCCCGCGTTCGGCGTGCACCCGGAGCGCCTCGGTCAGGATCCGCGCGACGGTCTCGTCCGTGCCCTGGTGCTTAGGCGACATCGAGCACTTTCTCGGCGTCGCCCCAGAGCCGTGCCGCCAGTGAGGCGTCGAGCGCCTTCGGCTTCAACGGCGTCTCCTTCTTCACGTGGAAGTAGCGGCCCGTCCCGTCCGCGGTGATCAGGTCCGCGACGGGCGGCCCGCTCTTCGACGCGGGCTTCAGCGTCCACTTGACCGCCTTCAGCAGGGCGCCGAAGAGGCCCGTCCGGGCGCCGAGGTCCGTGCGGAGCACTCCGCGTCGATCGTCACCCCGGCGTCCTTCCACCGCTCGGCGAACAGCGGGACCATCATCAGGTTCGCCAGCTTCGTGTTGGCGTACGTGTGGACGGCATGGAAGTCGTCCCCGGTCGGCGTCCGGTCCGGATCCACCCGTCCGGTGACGTACAGGCCCGCGCTGACCTGCACCACCCGCCGCAGCCGCTCCTCCAGCAGCCGGTTCAGCAGGAACGGCGCGAGATGGTTGGTGAAGAACGCCTGCTCGAACCCGTCCTCGGTGAGGACCCGGCGGCTGGGCCAGACGCCCGCGTTGTGGACGAGCACATCGACCTCGGACAGCTCTCCGGCCAATTCCCGCACAGCCTGCACGGACGACAGGTCGCCCACGACCAGCTCCGCGCCGATCTCGCGCGCGGCGGCCGCCCCCGCATCCGGCCGCCGCGCCACGATCACCACCCGGTGCCCCCGCCGGGCGGCCTCGCCCGCCACCGCGCGTCCCACACCCCGGTTCCCGCCGGTGACGGCGACCCGCAACGCCCCGCTCACACCCGGCACCCTTGGCTCATACCGGGCACCCTAACGATTTCCAGAGACCTTCTCTAGAGAGAGTCTCCAATTACCTCGCCGGTGGTACCGCCCGCGTCCCCCGCTGCGCCGCCCGTCGTACGCGCGAAGCCGCCGCGCACGTGACGACACCCCCCGGACCCGACCGGCATCGTCATGGCAGACCGCACAGAAAGGACCGTGGACATGGCGATACAGGAACGCACCCGCGCGCGGCGGGAGGCCCGCTTCCCCCTCGGCAGGCGCTGGCGCAAGACGACGCTGATCGTCCACATCATGTCCGCCGGGGCGTGGATCGGGATCGACGTCATCGTGGCCGTCCTCGTCCTGACCGGCCGGTTCGGCGGCAGCGACGACGTCCGCGGCCTCGCCTACCGGGCGCTCGCGACGTTCGTCGTGTGGCCGATGCTGACGTCCGCGCTCATCTGCCTGGTCACCGGCGTGATCCTGGGCCTCGGCACCCGCTGGGGGCTGCTGCGCTACTGGTGGGTGGCGGTCAAGCTCGTCCTCAACCTGATCCTTTGCACGTTGATCCTGGTGGCCCTCCAGCCGGGCATGGCCGAGGTGGACGAGTACGGCCGCACCTTCAGCGCCGACGCTCCCGAACCGGCCTTCATCTCAAACCTGTTCTTCCCGCCGGCGGTCTCCCTCACGACCCTGACGTTCGCCACCGTCCTCGCCGTCGCCAAGCCCTGGGGCCGCCTCCGCCGCCGCTCCGCGTGATCACCCCTGCCAGACTGGCCGTGTGATGCGAGATGCCGGAATCGGGCTGCTTGTCGCGTGGGCGGTGCACGACGCCGAGGAGGTCGCGGCCGGGCCGCGCTGGATCCGGGCGCACCTGCCCGAACTGCGCGAGCGGTTCCCGCAGGCGCCCGCCGCCGTGTGGCGGTGGATGGAAGCCGTGGACGAGCGCGAGTTCGCCGTCGCCGTGACCCTGATGGGGGCGCTCGTCGCGGGGGCCGCGGTCGACGGGCAGCGCACCGGCGGACGGTCCGCCACCTACCAGACCGCGCTCGCCGGGTTCGGGCTGCACGGCCTGGTCCATCTCGGGCAGGCCGCCGCGCTGCGGCAGTACACGCCCGGCTCGGTCACCTCGGCCCTGGTGGTCGTCCCGTACACGGTGTGGGCCCGCGCTCGGCTGCGGCGCCAGGGCGTGCTGCGCCCCGCACGGACACGGGACGCGGCGCTGGGCCTGGCGTTCGCCGCCGCCGGTGTCGCCGGAGCGCACCTGGCCGCCCGGCGGCTCACCGGACGGCGCTAAGGCGTGAGGCCGGGCAGGATCGCGAGGAGTTCGCGGCGTTCCTCCTCGTCCTGGCGGACCTGCCGGCCGTAGACGCCGACGCCCGGGATCGCGGCGTCGCCGTCGACCAGTTCGCGCAGGTCAGGGACGAGCGGGGCGGCGTCCGTGCCGAGTTCGCGCAGCAGAGCGTCGAGCCAGGGACCGGCACCCAGGTAGGGAAGGTTGCGGCGGACGGCGTCCAGAAGCGGGGCGGAGTCGCCGGTGATGCGGCGGATCGCCAGCGCGGCGGCGGTGGCGGAATGCCGGTCGCCGAGGAGCTTCCGCAGGCGCGGGAGGAGCGGCGCGGCGTCCGGCCCGACCAGGCCGGCGAGGTCCATCGCGTCCGCGGTGTGGCGGCCCCTGTCGATCGCGTCGGCGGCGGCCTGGATCGCCGTGGCCTTGTCGCCGGTGCGCAGCAGCAACCCCGCCGCCTCCAGCCGGGACTTGATGGCGGACGGGTCGTCTCCCGTGCCCGCGTCGGCAAGGGCGCGCAAGACGGGCAGGAAGTCGTCGAGGGGCAACTCGTGGTCGACGGCCGTCTGTGCCGCCAGCACGGGGTCGGCCGTCGCGGCTTCGGCGATGCAGGCGGTCAGCTGGGCGGTGTCGCCGGTGATCGCGGCGAGGGCCCGCGCGCCGTCGAGGCGCTGCCGCCAGGAGGCCTCCGGGTCGTCGCGGGTCGAGGTCAGCGCGGGCACCGCCGCCGAGGCCGCGGGACCGATCGCGGCCAGCGCGCGGGCCGTCCACCAGTTGTCGTGCGGGACGAGCCGGAGGAGTTCGGGCACCGCCTCCGCCGCGCCGGGGCCCCAGCGGTGCAGCAGCCGGGTCAGGCCGTTCACCTCGTTGTGGTGACGCATCCTCGCGAGGTGGGCGTCGTAGCCGCCGGACTCCGCGGGCCCTCCGAGAGGGATCGCCGCCAGCCGCCGCCGCACGGCCGCGAGCAGTTCCGCGTCGGCGGGCACGCCGGTGTCGATCAGCAGGCTGACGGCGTCGGCCGTCGCCGCGCCCGCGCCGAGCGCGGCGATGAACGGCTCGCGCCAGCGAGTGTCACCCAGCCCGATCAGCGTCTCCAAGGCCGCGTCGAAAACCCGCGCTTCGAGGGAGTCGGCGTCCGCGGGCGGCTCGGCGGCGAGGGCGGCCAGGGCGTCGGCGGTCTCCACGGCGGCCTCGCGCACGTCGCGGATCGCGGTCGCGGCGGCGACGCGGACGCCGAGGTCGGAGTGCCGGAGGCCCGCCGCCAGCACCGGCGCCGCCTCGGCACGGGCCGAGCGCGACCGCACGCAGCGCTGGTAGGCGGCGTCGACGGCCGTCCGCGCGGAGTCGGCGGGCCCCTGGTCGAGCAGGGTGCGGGCCAGTGCGGCGAACGACGGGCCGTCGATCCGGCCGGCGATGTCGTCGAACGGGTCGTCCGCCCAGATCCAGCCCTTCAGCGGCTCGCCCTCCAGCCAGCACCGGGCGGCCGCCTCCGAGGCGGCGTCCGTCCAGGGGAGGCCGTTGGCGGCGATCGCCCACAGCGCTCCGGCGCGGACGGCGGCGGACCGTCCCGCGACCTCTTCGGCCAGCCACGCCGCGCTGCCCCGCGGGTCGAGGCGGCCGGCGGCGGCGAGCAGGCCCGCCAGCACGAGCGGCGACCGCTCCTTCTTGCGCCGGGCCCGGAGCGCGGGCAGCACCTCGGCGGCGCACGAGTCCGGGAGGTGGCCGAGCAGGTAGGTGGTGTAGTCCCGGATGTCGGTGTCCGGGTCGTCCAGCAGCGCGACCATCAGCGGAGCCTCACGGGCCAGGGCGGCGCGGACGTCCGCGAGGACCTCCGGGGTCGCGTCATCGGCGGCGGCGATCGCACCGAGCAGCGACACCAGCACGTCGCGCCTGCGCGTCCCGGGATCGGCGGCGAGGCGCGCGACGAACGGCACAGCCCACGGCGTCGCCGTGTACAACGTGCCCTGGTGGTAGACACTGCCGAACAGGTGCTCGGTCGCGTCCCCGGCCCGCTCGTCGTCGTCGCCGACCGCGTCCCGCAGCGTCTGGGGGAAGTCCTCCGCCGCCCCATAAGCGTGCCGGAGCGAGGCCCAGCCGACGTCGTCTACCCCCTCAAGCCCGCCCGCCGTCATCGCACTCCCTGTCCGCCGTTCCGGGCAACGAAAATATCTGTCAACGAACTCGCAGCGGTCACCATTGTCCTCTGCGGCCATGGAACCTGATGCTGGAAGACGTGAGTCGTTCGGGCAGAGGGCACCGGGTGGTGTCACCGGTCGCGGTGGCGGCGGTACCGGTCGGGATCGGGCTGGTGGGAAATCTGGCCACCGGCACCGTGGAAATGAAGGCTTGGTGGTGGGCACCGGCAACGTGGGTGGTCACCGGATTGCTCGTGGCGGTGACGGTGATCGTGCAGATCCGGCAGTCCCGGGCAGAGGCGGATCGTGACGAGTCGGAAAGCGGGCGAGGAGCCGCACAGATCACCAACCTGCCCGCTCGCAACCCGTACTTCACAGGACGGACGGCGCTCCTCGACCAGATCCATCACCGGCTGCGGTCCTCAGACCGAAACGGTGACACGGTGGTGCCGCTGGGAGGCATGGGCGGCGTCGGAAAGACCCAGCTGGCCCTGGAATACGCCCACCGTCATGCTGACGAGTACACGGTCGTCTGGTGGGTGAACGCGGAGACCGCGGCGCTGGCGACCACCGATCTGCTCGCCCTGGCCGAGAGACTCGGCATCCGCGCCACTGCCGCGCCCGCCGCGGTGCTCGCTGAACTGTGGACGGTCCTGGCCGATCACGAAGACCGGTTGCTGATCTTCGATAACGTCGAGGACACGGCGTTATGGGGCGGCCTGCGTCCCCGCAGCGGCGGTCGGCTGCTGATCACGGGCCGCATCACCGCGCTGCGCAGACTGGCACCGGTGATCGAGGTCTGCGAGATGCCCCGCGCCGAGTCCCGGGGCCTGCTGCGATCACGCGCACCGGCACTGGCGCCCGACGACCTCGAGCGAGTTCTGGACGCGCTCGGTGATCTCCCACTCGCCCTGGAGCAGGCCGGCTGCTTCCTCGCGGAAACCGGCCTGGACGTCGACGGCTTCCTCGATCTTCTGGCCTCACACCCGGCCGGCGCGGGCCTGGACGACCCCACGCTCGACCGGCACCCGGGGCTCGCCGGCATGGTCGCGGCCGGACGCGCCCGGTTGCGCGCGCTCGACGCGAGCACCGGGGAGCTGCTCGACCAGATCTCCTTCCTCGCCCCCGAACAACTTCCCGTGGCCGCCGGCAGTGACCAGCGCGGAGTCCGTCTTGGGAATACCGCCACGACACTGCGGAAGCTGGCCCTCCTCACGGCGTTAGGTCTTGCCCGTAACGACGGCCAACGATTGCTCGCACACCGGCTGGTGCAGGCGCTCCTGCGCAGCGCCCTGTCCGAGGCAGAGCGCGCGACGGCCTTGGCAGGTGCCCAGAGACTCCTGGCGACCGCCCCGCTGGGCGAAACCCGAGACATGGCAGCGTGGCCGGCCCGCGCGCTCTTCACTCCGCACATCCAGGCGCTCAGCACCCACCTGACCAGCACGGACACGGCCTCCTTCATTGAGGACGAGCAGTTCCGAAGACTCGTGATCGACCATCTGGACTACCTCAACACCTCGGGACAGCACGATCCGGTCGCCCTCGCGCTGGCCGGCCAGACACGGCGACGCTGGACCGCCGCCCTCGGCCGCGACCACCCCGACGTCCTGGACGCGGCACATGCACTGACCACCGCCCTCTACTGGACGGACCAACTCGAGGCGGCATTCACGTGCGGTCAGGACACCCTCGAACGGCGCCGACGCGTCCTCGGCGAGGATCACCCGAGCACCATCCGGACCGCCAACAACCTCGCCTTCTGCCTGATGAGACTCGGCCGGCACGGGCAGGCCCGCGACCTCTGCCTCGCGATGGCCGGACATCGGCGAACACTCGGCGACGACCATCCGGCGGTCCTCGGCACCGCCTTCGCCCTCGCGGCCGCCAACAACCGGCTGGGTGACTACGCGGAGGCCCGCGACCTGGACCTCGACGTCCTGGAACGCCGCCGCCGGCTCTACGGCGAGGACCATCCCGACACCCTCCGCTCAGCCCGGAACCTCGCCCATGACCTCTTCCACCTCGGGGCCTTCGAGCAAGCGCTCCGCCTGCAACGGGACACTCTGCGGCGGCAACGCCGCGTCCTCGGCGACGACCACCCCGACGCCCGGCAATCGGCGAACGACCTCGACATCACCCGAAGATCACTCGCCGGTGAAGGGTGACGAAGGGCCGGGCGTCGGGGCGGACGGCTCAGCAGGTGCCGAGCATCGAGGTGAGCGCGCTCTTCTCAGCGCTGTCGACGGTGAGGTCGTAGTACCACTTCACCTGGATCCAGGCGCGGGCGTAGGTGCAGCGGAACGCGGCGCGCGGCGGCTGCCACTCGGCCGGGTCCTTGTCGCTCTTGCTCTGGTTGACGTTGTCGGTGACGGCCCACAGCTCGGGGCCGCCGAGGTCGTTGGCGTAGGTCTGGCGGCGGGACGTCGTCCAGGCCCAGGCGCCGGACGCCCACGCCTCCGCGAGCGGCACCATGTGGTCGATGTCCAGGTCGGACGCGAGGGTCCAGGTGGCGCCGTCGTAGGGCGAGTACCAGCTGCCGGACGTCGGGTAGCAGGACGAATCGGTCACGACGCCCGTGCCGTCCCGCTTGAGGACGGTCTCACGGGTGTTGCACGCGCCGGAGATCGTGATCCAGTGCGGGAACAGGTCGCGGTCGTAGGTGCTCTGGTGCGATTCGGCGGCGACGGTGAGCTCGGAGAGCCGGGTCGCGGCGGTCGCGGCGGACGGGATGTTGGGCGGGGTCGCGGACGCCGGCGCGTCCAGGACGGCGATCAGCGCCGCGGCCAGAATGGCCGGGAGCAGGAACGACAGCAGTCGTCGCATGGGGGGAGCCCTTCCGCTGCCGCTCCCGGCCGGGGCGGGGGGCGCCCCGAGGGGGATCGGGAACGGCGGCACTGCGACGGTGACATTTCGGGCAATTGCCGTTAAATGTCACGCTTTGCCCAGGCGCGGCCGCACCCTTGGTCGGATGCTGCCGTCAGAGCGCCGCCCTCACCTCACTGACCTGCGAGATCACGCCCATGGGGCCGCCGGTGCGAGGGCGGATACAGCGGATGAAGGCTCGCTGAACTGATCCGTCAGGCGAGGCGGGCGCGTCCAGCGGAGATGACCGTGCGGTCTTCCACGGCGGCCTCGAAGAGGGTCGCTTCGCCGTCCGTCCACGTTTCGAGGCGGAGTTCGTCGACCGGGAAGACCGGGGCGACGAAGCAGCCCTCTAGTTCGCGTAGGTCGGCCGGGTGGGCACCGAGCGACGACGCCAGGGAAACATGATCGCCGCCAGTGTGCACAGGCCGTGCATGATGGGGCGCGGCATCCCAGCCGTCCTCGCGGCCTCCGGGTCGATGTGCAGATGGTGGCGGTCGCCCAGGAGGCGGTAGAGGGCGGCCTGGTTAGTGGCCGTCCGGACGGTCAGCGAGTCGTCCGGCGTTGCCTCGGGGGCGCCTGCGAGCGGACCCGGTCCCCGCCGAAGCCGCCGCATCCTGGGGCTAACAGCGACCAGGCGGCCTCGAAGTACTCGCTCTCCACGGCCACGTCGAGACCGCCGCCGAACCCTTGTCCCAGACCTCCGCGACGCGGGCGCTCATCTCCGCGGCTCCCGAACGAGGGAGGTCCTTCAGGACGCGGAGCCGCTGGGTGCCGTGGACGACCGGACGTCGAAGGCGCCTGCCGAGCCGAGTGCGTCCGGCGCCCACCGGGCGACTCCACGAAGACGGGGTCGAGGTCGGCGGCGTCCGCGCCGACCGCCAGCGCGTCAAGGACCGCCCGGGTCTCGTCATGGGCGACGGTCCGGATACCGAGGTCCTTTCCGATCCATTCGCTCACGCGTCCGCTCCCAGGATCAGGCCGCTGGCCGGAACGCCGGTCCCGCGGTGACCAAGACGTTGTGGACGTCGCCCGGCTGGTTCGACGACGTGCCGCGCAGCAGCCGCACCGCCTCAGCGACGCCGTTCATTCATCCCGTGGATGTACGCCTTTGCCGGGTTGCCCGCCGTGGGTATTGAACGGGAGCGCGCAGGCACTGCCCTGAGGGAAGAGGCCACGCCCAGGGCCTGCCGCACAGGCGGAGTACCACCGAAAGCCGTCTCCACACTTTGAGGGGATTGGCAGAGAAGCAGGTGCCAAAGAGCAGTCACTCCCCGGCTGCTCGTGTTACGGCCCGGCTGTCTGGCGGCGGCTCTTGTGGGGAATGCGCCGGGTGTGGCGGGGGCGGGCTCGGGCGTGGTGGGTGGTGGTGGTCCAGAGGTTGGTGGCTGATGGTTGCCGCGTCGGCGGTGTGCGGGTGCCGGGTGGGTCGTCGGGCGTGTCGTCGGGTGGTAGGACGCGGTAGGCGTAGCGTCCGGTGTGGTCTTGGGTGATGGCGATCTGGTGTGGGTTGGTGTGTTTGAAGCGGTTGTGCCATCCGCAGGTGAGTGCGAGTTGGTCGATGTCGGTGGGGCTGTGGCCGAGTGCCCAGCCGTGGACGTGGTCGACTTCGCACAGTGTCCCGGGTACTTCGCAGTCCTGGACGGCGCAGGTGGAGTAGAGGGTCTCCAGGACCTGGCGTTGTGGGGCGGTGGCGAACCGGACGCGATGTCCCAGGTACAGCGGAGTGTTCCCCTTGCCGAGCAGCAGTGGTGAGACTCCGGCTGCGAGTGCGATGCGGCGGGCTTGGGCGGCCGGGATGGGGGTGCCGTCGGTGAGGCGTGCCGGGGTGGTGCCGCCGGTGAGGGTGTCCAGGTCGCAGATGACGGTGACCTTGGTGGCCTTGTGCCCGCCCGACAGGACGGTGGTGAGTGCGGCGGCGGTGCGTTCGGACAGGTCGCGGTGGTCGTCGGTTCCGGCGGGTTTGGCCAGCGGGGCGAGGGTGCCGTGCCAGATGGCGGCGTCCTCGGCGTTGAGCCAGCCCTTGATGTAGCGGCCGCCGTCCAGCGACCGGGTCGAGTCGATCCAGGACCGCTCGTAGCCGCGTGAGACGTCCTCGGGGGCTTGCTCGCGTCCGTCGCGTTCGGCGATGAGGTCGGTGATCTTGTTGCCGAACGCGGCGACCTTGCCCGCGGAGAAGCCCTGCCCGGCCAGGTCGAGGAGGATGTGTTCGGCGGCGGCGCAATCGGTGTCGTCCAGCCGTGCGACGGCGGCGCTGATGGTGGCGGCGTATCCGTAGGACAGTTCCCCGTCGATCAGGCGGCGGGTGACCTCGGGGAGGCGGTGGCGCTGGCGGGCCAGGTGCAGGCGTTCCTTGGCGCGGGCTTCGCGCATGCCCAGCCGGGTGCGCAGCCACGCCAGGGTGGAAGGCAGTCCCCACCGGCGCATCTCCCCGGAGGCGTCGACGCGGGCGATCAGAGCGGCCAGTGCGCTTTCGTGCTGGTCGGTGGCGCGGGCGAGGGTCTCGGCCTGGGCCAGGCAGGCGGCGGCCGAGGCGGGCGCCTCGCGGCGGGCGAGTTCGGCCGCGATCGCTGCCGCCGCGTCCACCAGCTCTGCGGTGGACATCGACGCGATGTCGACTCGGCTCGAACACATGTCTCAATGTTATCGAACAGTCACGCTAGATCACCCTGATTTCGATAAAGAATCTTGTCGTCTTTACCGTCGAGCCGAATCGGGGAATATTTCGCCCATTCGGGCGCCGTAAACGGGTCCCGATCGCCCAGCCGCAGTCCTTCGGGGCCGAAGGCCCCGGGTCAGAGGTCAGCGGCCACGCACCGACCTGCAGCCGAACCACCACACCCCACCAGCGAGCCCAGCCGAAGTGACTCCAGCCCACCCTGACCGCAACGTCCACACCGACCCGCAGAGGCCACCGCAACCGGGCACCTGCAGCACCACACTATTCCGGTAAAAACCACCGCAACCAGGACCAACAACAGAACACCCGCTAATTCGGCTTTACCCCGGCCGCCCACGCCACCGACGGCATCGAGTTGCCGAACCGCCGGCTTCACAAGGCCACAAGGCGGGCGGGGGGTGGCGGGCCCGACCAGTCGTCGACCCGCGGTGTCTCGTGGGTGGCCGGATCGTCGCAGACCAGATGCACCTCCGGTCATCGACCCCAGCGCCACATGCGCCCCATGGCAGATGAACACTAGAGGCTGAACTCTCCGCGCTTCACCCGGACCAGCAACCCGGCGAACGCCTCACGCTCGAACGCCAGCCGTTCCCCATCCGGGTCCTTGGAATCCCGCACCCACACCCGGTCGCCTGATTCCGAATGAGGCAGCGCAAATGCTCCGCCATGACAGCGGGGCCTCCGACGACGTTTTCGAGCACCTCCTGATCGATGAGTATCCACAAGTACGGGGGGTTCTCACGTTGCAGCACCTTCTGGCGCTTCGTCCGGGCTCTGCTCTCCGCCTCAGCCTCGGCGCTCCGCCCGGCGACATTGAGGAGTGCCTCCGCGTACGTCTGCGTCTCTGCCAGCGCTGGGACGGTCTTGCCGTGGTACATCTTGAGGACGTCTGCGGCCTCTTCATACTGGATGTACTGCTTGAACCAGTCCGGGTCGTGCCCACCGCACGCGAACATGTGCAGTCTCTCGAAGTGACCGCCGGTCTCCATGCCTGGTCGAGCCGCCTCATGTCTGTATCGCGCGGCCGAAGGCAACCGGCCTCCCAATTCGATACGGTCGCCCGGGTCACGTGGACGACCATGGCGGTCTGTGCGAGCGAGAGACCTCGCTGGGTGCGATGAAACCACAGGTCAAAGGCCAGCCAGGCCCACAGTGAGGACGCCGGGTCGATCGACTCTCGAACACTCATCGCTCCCCCACGGGTGTATCGCGCCACCTCCCAGCCACGAAGTGATCAACGACTCGACTCTCGTGATGAGCGAGATCGTCACCAACGCCGTCACGGCGGCCCGCGGCCGGGAGATCCGGCTCCGCTGCGCTCTGGAGGACGGGACGCCTCTCCTGGAGTGCTGGGACCGTCCCCCGACCTACCGGCTCCGGCCCCGGCCCCGCCGTCCTTCACCGCCGGGAATGGACGCGGCCTCGCCATCGTCTCCGCCTACGAATAGGCCAAGGAGACCGGCACGCGCCCCTCCGCCACCGGCGAAGGAAAGATCGTCTGGGCCCAGATGCCCGCTTGACCCCGTCAGGAGAGCGAGGGCAGGCGGGGGCGCGGTGTGCTGCCGAGCCCCCGCAGGGAGTGAGCTCAGGCGAAGCGGGCGAGGCCGGCGGAGATGACCGTGCGATCGTCCGCGGCGGCCTCGAAGAGGGTCGCCCCGGCGTCGTCCTTCCAGGTTTCGACGCGCAGGGCGTCGCCCGGGAAGACGGGGGCGGCGAAGCGGCCCTCTAGTTCGCGTAGGTCGGCCGGATGGGCGCCGACGGACGAGGCCAGGGGCAGGGTGATCGCCGCCAGCGTGCACAGGCCGTGCATGATGGGGCGCGGCATCCCGGCCGTCTTCGCCGCCTCCGGGTCGATGTGCAGGTGGTGGCGGTCGCCCAGCAGGCGGTAGAGGGCCGCCTGGTTGGTGGCCGTACGGACGTCCAAGGTGCTGGAGGGGGCCATCTCGGGACGGCGGCGTGCGGATGGGCCGCGGTCGCCGCCGAAGCCGCCCGCGCCCGGTGCGAACACCGACCACGTCGCCTCGAAGTACTCGCTGTCCACGGTCACGTCGAAGACCGCCGCCGAGCCCTTGTCCCAGACGTCCGCGACGCGGGCGCTCATCTCCACCGCCCCCGAGCGCGGAAGGTCCTTCAGCACGCGCAGGCGCTGGGTGCCATGGACGGCCGTCCCGGTGTCGAACGCGCCCGCCGCGCCGAGGGCGTCCAGGGCCCACTGGGCGAGGGTCAGCGCGAACGTCGGCAGGACGCGCAGCCGCTCCTCGAAGACCAGGTCGAGGTCGGAGGCGTCCGCGCCGACCGCCAGCGCGTAGAGGATCGCCCGGGTCTCGTCATAGGTGACGGTCCGGGTGCCGAGGTCCTTGCCCTGCCATTCGCTCACGCGTCCGCTCCCAGGATCAGGCCGCTGGTCGGGACGCCGGTGCCGGCGGTGACCAGGACGTTGTGGACGTCGCCCGGCTGGTTCACCGACGTCCCGCGCACCAGGCGGACGCCCTCGGCGATGCCGTTCATCCCGTGGATGTACGCCTCGCCGAGCTGCCCGCCGTGGGTGTTGAACGGGAGCCGGCCGCCGAGTTCGAGGTTGCCGTCCGCGATGAAGTCCTTGGCCTCGCCCTTGGCGCAGAAGCCGAGTTCTTCGAGCTGCGGCAGCACCAGCGGCGTGAAGTGGTCGTAGAGGATCGCGGCCTGGACGTCGGCCGGGGTGAGCCGCGACTGCGCGTACAGCTGCCGTCCCACCAGGCCCATCTCGGGGATGCCGGTGATCTCGGAGCGGTAGTAGCTCGTCATCATGTGCTGGTCGTTGCCGGACCCCTGCGCGGCGCCCCAGATCAGCGCGGGGCGGTGCGGCAGGTCGCGGGCGCGCTCGGCGGAGACGATCACCAGTGCCTGGCCGCCGTCGCTCTCCTGGCAGCAGTCGAGGAGCCGGAGCGGTTCGGCGATCCAGCGGGACGCCTGGTGGTCTTCGAGGGTGATCGGGCGGCCGTGGAACCACGCGGCCGGGTTCTTCGCGGCGTGCGCCCGGTCGACGACGGCGACGCGGCCGAAGTCCTCGCTGGTCGCGCCGTACTCGTACATGTAGCGGCGGGCGAACATCGCGACCCACTGCGCGGGCGTCGACAGCCCGAACGGGTTCATCCACGCGTACGCGGCGCTGTCGGCGCTGACGTCCATCGGCCGGTTCGCCTGGCCGAGGCCGTAGCGGGTGCCGGACCGCTCGTTGAACGCCCGGTAGCAGACGACGGCGTCGGCGACGCCGGTCGCGACGGCCATCGCGGCCTGCTGGACGGTGCCGCAGGCCGCGCCGCCGCCGTGCCCGACGCGGGAGAAGAACTTCAGCTCGCCGATGCCGAGGTTGCGGGCGATGTGGATCTCGGAGCTGGTGTCGGCGGTGAACGTCACCATCCCATCCACGTCGGACGGCTGGAGGCCCGCGTCCAGGATCGCGGCGAGCACGGCCTCGCAGGCGAGCCGCAGCTCGCTGCGCCCGGACTCCTTGGAGAACTCCGTGGCGCCGATCCCGGCGATCGCGGCCGCTCCCGGCAGCACGCTCATGCTCCGCTCCCTTCCAGCTGGACGACGGGCAGTTGGACCACGACGGTGCCGGTGACGTGCGGGCCGATCGCGTTGACGCCGCGCACCTTGATCTCGACCCGGCCGCCGTCCCGCTTCTCGGTGACGGTGCCGGTCAGGACCATCGTGTCGCCCGGGTAGTTCGGCGCGCCGAGCCGGATCTTGATGGCCTTGACCACGGCGGCGGGCCCGGCCCAGCCCGTGACGTACCGGTCGACGAGCCCGTTCGTCGTCAGGATGTTCATGAAGACGTCCTTGGAGCCGCGCTCGACCGCGAGCGACGGGTCGTGGTGGACGTCCTGGTAGTCGCGGCTCGCCAGCGCGGTCGCGACGATCATCGTGCGGGTCAGCGGGACGCGCAGCTCGGGGAGCTCCTCCCCCACCGCGACGTCGGCGTAGGCGCGGCTCACAGCGTTCTTGCTCACAGGGCCGCCCCCAGCAGGTCCAGGTCGGCGGACGCGCCGCCGAGCGTCCCGGCGAGCTGCTTGCCCCACAGGAAGTGGCGGTGCACCGGGTAGTCGACGTCCACGCCGATGCCGCCGTGCAGGTGCTGGACGCGGTGGACGACGTTCAGCCCGCCCTCGTCCGACCACCACTTGGCGGTCAGGACGGCGGTCTCGGCGTCCTCCCCGGCTCCGATCAGCGAGACCGCGTGCCAGAGGCAGACGCGGAGCGCGTCGATCTCGATGTAGCAGTCGGCGAGCTGGTGCTGCGCGGCCTGGAACGTGGCGAGCGGGCGGCCGAACTGCTCCCGCCCGGACAGGTAGTCGGCGGCCATCCGCAGCGCGCCCTCCGCCACGCCGACCTGCAGCGCGGCGACCGAGACGCGGGCGAGCCGCAGCGCCTCCGCCAGCGCGCCCTCCCCGAGGGCCCGCGCCGGGACGCCGTCGAGGGTGAGGTGGCCGGCCTTGTCGTGCGTGGTGGTCTCGGTCGCCTCCCAGGAGGCCCCGGCGGCGGACGTCTCGACCAGGAACAGCCCGGGGCCGTCCGGCGGGGACGCCGACACCAGCACGTGGCTCGTCCCGAACGGGGTGGGGACGACCGCCTTCGTGCCGGTCAGCAGCCACCCGTCGCCGTCGCGGACGGCGGCGCAGCGCGGCGCGGCCGGGTCGGACGGCCCGAACTCCTCCAGCGCGACCGTCAGCCGCACGGACCCGTCCAGCACGGGCGGCAGGATCTCCCGCTGCGCCGCCGACCCGTGCGCGGCCAGCGTCATCGCGGCGACGACGACCGGCCAGACCGGGACGGGCGCGACGGCGCGGCCCTGCTCTTCCAGCAGGACGGCCAGCCCGGCGGCGCCGAGCCCGGCCCCGCCCGCGTCCTCCGCCACCGCGACGCCGAGCAGCCCGGTCTCGCCGAGCTCGGCCCACAGGCCCTCGTCCACGCCGCGCTCGGACGCCTCCGCGGCCTTGATCCGCGCCTGGGACGCCTGATCGGTGAAGATCTGGCGGGCCAGGTCCCGGACGGCCTCCAGCTCCTCGCCCAGGGTGAAGTCCATCAGCGCTCCTTAGCGTCTGCGTCGGCCGGGCGGAACGCCGGCAGGGACAGGTCGGGGTCCGGGTCGATCCAGTCGAGGACGACGGGCATGCCGACCTCGACGTCCTCCGGCGCGACCCCGGTCATGTTCGCGATCAGCCGGGTGCCCTCGGTCAGCTCGATCACCGCGACGACCAGCGGGTACTCGAACGCCGGGTGGCGCGGGTGGTGGTTGACCACGTAGCTGTAGACGTGGCCGTTCCCCTGCGCCTCGACGGTGTCCCACGCGAACGACCCGCACTGCGGGCAGCACGGGCCGGGCGGGTGCCGCAGCGACTTGCAGTCGGCGCAGCGCTGGATGACGAGCCGGTGCTCGCGCGCCGCCTCGAACCAGAACGCGTTGTCCAGGTTGATCGCGGGCCGCGGCCGCAGCGCCTTCGGCTTCGCCTCGTCCGCCGGCTCGGCCGCCTTATCCGGGGGGCGGAAGCGCAGCAGCCGCCACCCCTGCGTCGCGACGACCTCGCCGGAGGCGTCGCGGTAGGTCCGCAGGGTGGTGATGAAGCGGCCGGCGCCGAGGCCCGTCTTCTTCTCCGGGGAGATCGCCTGCACGACCTCCTCGACGCTGACGCGGTCGCCCGGCACCAGCTCCCGGACGAACTCGAACTCCGAGTCGGTGGCGACGACGGAGGTGTACCCGCCCTCGGCGAGCAGCGCCGTCAGCTCGTCGGAGCCCGTCGGCTCAGGGTCGGGGCGGACGGACGCCGCGTAGCCGCGCATCGTCCACGCCTGCACCATCGACGCGGGCGCCACGACGCCGTCGCGGCCGGTCTCGCGGGCGGTGTCCTCGTCCAGGTAGACCGGGTTGCCGTCCTCCATGGCCTCGACCCAGTGCCGGATCATGGGGACGTTCACCGGGTCCTGCCCGAACCGCCGGGTCAGCAGCTCCTTGCCGACCCAGGCTTGCAGCCTCTCCTCATAATCATCCGTAACCGCGTAGTCGCTCATGACCGCTTCACCCTCGGCAGGCCCAGGCCCTGGACGGCGACCATGTCGCGGAGCACCTCGTTGACGCCGCCGCCGAACGTGTTGACGATCCCCTGCCGGGACAGCTGCTCGATCTGCCCATGCAGCACCGCGCCCGGCGACTCGGGACGGATCCGCCCGGCCGCCCCCAGCACCCCGGTCAGCGTCCGCTGGACGAAGATGTGCGTCTCCGTCCCGTACGTCTTGGTGGCCCCGGCCTGCGCGCCGGTGAGCTCCCCGGCCTCGACCGCCATGGTCATCTTCCAGTTCATCAGCCGCATCGCCTCCAGCCGCGCGTACGCGCGGGCGAGGTCGGCGCGCACCCACGGCAGGTCGATCACGCCGTTCTCGCGGGCCCAGTCCCGGACGTTCTCCCACAGCCGGATCATCCGGCCGCCGAGGGCGGCGAGGCCGATGCGCTCGTGGTTGAGCTGGGTGGTGATGAGGCTCCAGCCGCCGTCGACGTCCCCGACGACCGAGGACGCGGGCACCCGGACGCCGTGGTAGTACGTCGAGGTCACGACCATGCCGCCGACGGTCGGGATCGGGCTCCAGGAGAACCCGTCCGCGTCGGTCGGGACGATCAGGATCGAGATGCCCTTGTGCTTCGGCGCGTCCGGGTTGGTCCGGGCGGCGAGCCAGATGTGGTCGGCGGTGTTGGCGCCGCTGGTGAACACCTTGCTGCCGTCGACGACGAACTCGTCCCCGTCCAGGACGGCCCTGGTGCGCAGCGACGCGAGGTCCGTGCCGGCGTCGGGCTCGGTGTAGCCGATCGCGAAGACGATGTCGCCGGACAGGATGCCGGGCAGGTACTTCTTCTTCTGCTCGTCCGTGCCGAAGCGCATCAGCGTCGGGCCGACCGTGTTCACGGTGACGAACGGGAACGGCAGCCCGGCCCGCTGCACCTCGTCGAAGAACACGTACTGCTCGGCGATCGACTTGCCCTGCCCGCCGTACTCGGTCGGCCAGCCGTAGCCGAGCCAGCCGTCGTTGCCGAGCATCTTGACGATCTCGCGGAACCGGTCGCCGCCGACGCCCTGCTCGCCGGCGCGGCGGCGCACGTCCTCGGGCAGCAGGCCCGCGAAGTACGCCCTCAGTTCCGCGCGCAGTTCACGATGCGCGTCAGACTCACGCAGATCCATACCTGCCCTTTCTCGGTGACGGAGCCACAGTTCACGGAAGGAAGCGCACGCGTCCGGCGGCGATGAACTCGTCCCGGAGCGCGGCCTTGTCCGCCTCGGTCATCAGCACGTACTCGGGGGCGCCGCGGCCCGCCCACCGGTAGACGGGGTCGGTGGTGCGCCAGCCGTCGAGCTGCAGCTCCTTCTTCTTGAGCTTGCCCGAGCCCGTCGTCGGCAGCGCGTGCGAGACGCGCACGAACCGCGGGGCGCCCTTGGTGCCGAGGTCGTCCTGCGCGGCGAGGAACGCGGGGAGGTCGAGGTCCTCGAACGCGACGCCCTCGGGGATCTCGATCGCGGCCATCACCTGGTCGCCGGAGCGCGGGTCGGGGACGCCGAACGCGACCGCGTCCACGATCCTCGGGTGGCGGCGGACGACGTTCTGGGTGAGCAGCGCCGAGATGTTCTCCGAGTCGACCCGGATCCAGTCGCCGGACCGGCCGCCGAAGTACAGGAACCCGTCCCCGTCGATGTAGCCGAGGTCGCCCGTCCAGTACCAGCCGTGCCGGACGCGTTCGGCGTCCGCCTCCGGGTTCTTGTAGTAGCCCTCGAACTTCGCGGCGCCGTGCACGTCGACGATCTCGCCGACGGCGGCCTCGGCGTTGGTGACGCGGCCGTGCTCGTCCAGGACGGCGCGGGCGCAGGTCTCGCGCGTCTCCGGGTTGACGATGCGGACGCCGTCGTGGGCGGGGCGGCCGAACGCGGTCGGCGGCGCGGCCGGGTCCCGCTTGATCATGCCGGCGCTCTCGCTGGAGCCGTAGCCCTCCACGAGCCGCGCGCCGAACCGGCGCAGGAACTCGGCCTTGTCCTCGGGGGACGCCTCGGTGCCGAACCCGTGGGTGAGCGTGTTGTCGCCGTCGTCCGGGCGCTCCGGCGTGGCGAGGACGTACCCGATCGCCTTGCCGACGTAGTTGAAGAACGTCGCGCCGTAGAACCGGACGTCCGGCAGGAACCCGGACGCGGAGAACTTCGGCGCGAGCACGACGGTCGCGCCGACCGCGAGCGACGGCGCCCACAGCGCCATCAGCGCGTTGCCGTGGAACAGCGGCATCGAGCAGTAGCTGATGTCGTCGCGCTTGATGTCGTACTTGGTGCTGTTGTTGCGGCCCAGCTCGGCGAGGCGGCCCTGCGAGCAGCGCGCCGCCTTCGACGCGCCCGTGGTCCCGGACGTGAACAGCAGCAGGATCTGCGTCTCGGGGGTGACGGACGCGTCCACCCACGGCTCGCAGGCGTGGGCCTCGACCCGCGCGGCGTAGTCCTCGTCGTCGATGAGGACGAAGCGGTCGCGGGGGACGCCGATGTCGAGGCCGTCCAGGAGCTTCAGCCCGGCCTGGTCGGTGACGAGGAGCTGCAGGTCGGTGTGCCGGACCTCCTGCTCCAGGTAGGCGCCGGTCCGCGTCGAGTTGATCCCGACGATCGTCGCGCCGCTGAGCGCCGCCGCGCCCAGCCACAGGACGTACTCCGGCACGTTCTCCAGCAGCACCCCGATGTGGAACGGGCCGTCCCGCCGCAGCTCGCGGGCGAGCGACGCGCGCGCGGCGCTCTCCCGGACGACCTCGTCCCACGTCCACGTCCGCTCGCGGCTGCGCAGGCCGTGCCGGGTGTCGCCCACCCGGTCCAGCAGCATCGCCGCGATCGTCTCGTCACGCACTCGCGGCACCCCAGGCCGGCTCGGTGGACAGGACGCAGTGCGTGCCGCCGTAGATCGCGGTCATGCACTTGTTGCAGTGGATGCACAGCGACTCGGTCGCGGGCTCCGCCTGGATCCGGTTGATCAGGTCGGGCTCGCGCAGCAGGGCGCGGGCCATCGCGACGAACTGGAAGCCCTCCGCCATCGCGGTGTCCATGCCCGCCTTGTCGGTGACGCCGCCGAGCAGGATCATCGGCAGCTTCACCGCCGCGCGGATCTGCCGGGCGTCCTTCAGCAGGTAGAGGTCCTCGTACGGGTAGGACTTCAGGAAGTGCTTGCCGATCAGCTTGATGCCGAGCTTGGTCGGCTGCTTCATCACGGACGCGAACTCGTGCAGCGGCGCGTCGCCCTTGAACAGGTACATCGGGTTCAGCAGGGAGCTGCCCGCGGTCATCTGGAGGGCGTCGACGGAGCCGTCCTCCTCCAGCCACCGCGCGACCTGGATGGCCTCGTCGATCCAGAAGCCGCCGGGCACGCCGTCGTCCATGTTCAGCTTCGCGGTGACCGCGATGCGATCGCCGACGGCGTCGCGGACGGCGCGGCCGATCTCGCGCGCCAGCCGGGCCCGGTTCGCCAGCGACCCGCCGTACTCGTCCTTGCGGTGGTTGACCTTGGGGCTGAGGAACGAGCTGGTCAGGTAGTTGTGCCCCATGTGGATCTCGATGGAGTCGAACCCCGCCTCGATCGCCATCCGGCCGGCGCGCGCGTGCGCCTCGACGACCCGCGCGATGTCGCCGTGCGTGGCGGCCTTCGCGACGGTCTGCGTCGTCAGGTGGAAGTGGCGGCTCGGCGCGAGCGCGGGGAGCTTGTTGCTCTTGGGGTTGGCGACCGGGCCCGCGTGCCCGATCTGCGCCTGGACGGCGGCCCCCTCGGCGTGCACGGCGTCCGTCAGCTTGCGGAGGCCGGGCATGGCATCGTCCCGCCAGTGGATCTGCCTGCGGTCGGTGCGCCCCTCCGGCGCGACCGCGCAGTACGCGACGGTGGTCATCCCGACGCCGCCGCGCGCGTGCCGGACGTGGAAGTCGATCAGCGCGTCGGTGACCTGGCCGTCCTTGGTCAGGCCCTCGTACGTCGCCGCCTTGATCGTGCGGTTCCGCAACGTGACCGGGCCGAGCTTGGCCGGGGTGAAAACGTCGGGCTTCGGGTCGTTCATTCAGAGTCCTCCATCCGGACTAGACGGTAATCAGCGGGATGTCCGGGCACTCCGGACATCCCGCTGACTGGGAGCGTCGACCTGCCCCGCTACCCCTGGTCGCGGAGCGCGGCGGCGATCTGGTCGGCCTGCGCCTGCTGCTCCATCAGCTGCCGCAGCAGCCACAGCCGCAGGACGCGGGTCACGGCGGCGGCCAGGTACAGGGCCGCGCCGAGGACGGTCACCGCCAGGAACCCGATGGCGAGCGTCTGCAGCGAGCCCACGTCCCGCATGTCGTCCTTGGTGAGCGAGACGTTGTAGGCGATGAAGGCGCCGACGACGCCGGCGACCATCGCGAGGGCGCCGGCGATGCGCAGGGCGCCGTCGAAGCGGGACCCGTCGGTCCTCAGCTTCTGGCCGGCCACGTCGTCCTTGAACTGCTTGCGTCGTTCCTCAGTGAGCATTCGGGGTCAACCTCCCAGGTAGTCGCTGGACAGCCGGTCTTCGATCTCGGCGGGCGGGCCCACCGCCGCCACGCGCCCGTGCAGCATCAGCGCGGCGGTGTCGGCGATCGGCAGGACGGCGCGGGCGAACTGCTCCGCGACCAGCACCGACAGGCCGCCCTCGACCAGCTCGGCGACCGTCTCGTACATCCGGGTGACGATCATGGGCGCGAGGCCCATGGACAGCTCGTCGAGCAGCAGCACCGCCGGATCGGTGCCGAGCGCCCGGGACAGCGCGAGCATCTGCTGCTCGCCGCCGGACATGGATCCGGCGAGCTGCCGGCGGCGCTTGCCGAGGATCGGGAAGCGGGCGTACGCCTTCTCCTCCAGGTCCTCCAGCCGCGCGCCGGTGCCGGTGGCGGCCCACAGGTTCTCCCGCACCGTCAGGTTCGGGAAGATCCCGCGGCCCTCGGGGATCGAGCAGACGCCGAGGCGGGCCGCGTCCTGCGCGGAGATGCCGTTCACCTTGCGGCCCGCGAACCGCAGCTCCCCGGCGGTCGGGGGGTGCAGGCCCGCGCACACCCGCATCGTGGTGGACTTGCCGCCGCCGTTCGGGCCGAGCAGCGCCAGCAGCGACCCGGGCTTCAGCGCCAGGTCGACGCCGTGCAGCACCTCGATCGCGCCGTAGCCCGCGCGGACCCCGGCCAGTTCGAGCAGCGGCTCGGCCTCCGCCTCGGCCGCCGCCCGCGGCTCGGGGACCGCCTTCGACTCAGGCATGGGACGCCTCCTCCGTGCCGATGTAGGCGGCGATGACCTCCGGCGACTCCTTGATCTCCGCCGGGGTGCCGGACGCGATCAGCGCGCCGTAGTCGAGGACGTGGATCGTGGCGCACAGCTTCATCACGAGCGGCAGGTCGTGCTCGACCAGGCAGATCGCGAGGCCCTCCCCGGCGAGGCCGGTGAGCATCTCGGCGAACGCGTCCGTCTCGCGCTCGGTCTGGCCGGACGCGGGCTCGTCCAGCAGCAGGACGCGCGGTGAGGTCATCAGCGCGCGCGCCACCTCCACGACGCGGGCCCGTCCGATCGGGATGTCGGACACATCGCGGTCGGCGATGTCGGTGAGCCCGGTCCGTTCGAGGACCTTGTCGGTCTGCTCGTCCAGGTCGAAGCGCTTGCGGCTGTGGCTGCGCAGGATGTCGCCCGCGACGCGGACGTTGTCGCGCACCGAGAGCGACAGGAACAGCTCCAGGCGCTGGAACGTCCGCGCCATGCCGCGCCGCGCGCGCTTGGCCGGGGACAGCTTGGTGATGTCGTCGCCGTCCAGGAGCACCTGGCCGGACGCGGGCTTCTGCAGGCCCGTGATGGTGTTGAACATCGTGGTCTTGCCGGCGCCGTTCGGGCCGATCAGCCCGGTGATCTGCCCGCCGGCCATCGTGAGGCCGACGTCGTCGACGGCGGTGTTGCCGCCGAACCGGACGGTGATGTTCCGCGTCTCCAGCAGCGCCGCTGCGGGCTCTGACGTCGTGTCAGGCATGGACCCCTCCCTTCAGGCCGAGTTCGCGGTCGACGCGCGCGCGCAGTTCGTCGGTGTAGGGCTCGTCCACGCCGAGGAGTTCCAGCGGCGTCGGACGGTTGCGCCGCCCCTCGTCCAGGTACATGCGGCCGAAGACCGGCAGCAGCATGACGGCGCAGAGCGCGATGATCGCGAACAGCCACGTCCCGATGACGCCGGTGAGCGCGAGGACGTAGAGGACGGCGCCGAACGCCCCCGCCCCGTACAGGACGGGCCTGGCGTCCCGCGTCGCGCGGTAGCCGTCGATGATGTCGTGGACGAAGCCGCTCGGGTTGCGGCCGACGCCCATCCCGACCAGCGCCGTCCCGACGAGGACGAGGTGGCCGAGGGCCGTGTAGATGGTCGCCAGGCCCTCGTTGTCCAGGGCCAGGTCGCCGAACGTCGACACGAGGACGGCCGAGCCGACGCCCGCCATCAGCCCGCCGAGCAGCGCGCCGCTGAGGTAGCCGATCCCGGCGACCACGACGAGCATCAGCAGCGCGAGGCTGCCGACGAAGGAGAAGTTCTCCTGCGCGACGGTGCCGGTCGCGGCCGACATCAGCACGCCGCCGAGCCCCGCGATCGCCGCGGAGATCATGAAGACGCTCAGCTTCAGCCGGACCAGGTTCTGCCCGAGCATCGCCGACGCCGCCGGGCTGTCCTTCATCGCCGCGAGCCGCCGCCCGTACCCGCTGTTGCGCAGCGCGGCGAGCCCGACCGCGATCAGCGCGAACAGCACGGTCGCCGTCATCAGCGACGTCGTCCCGTCCCGCAGGTCGAGCGGGCCGGCCTTCAGCGGCGGGACGATCAGCGACCCGTCCGGGAACAGCGTGAACTTCACGCCGAACAGCTCGTGCTGCGTGGTGTCGCGCAGCACCATGTTCGACAGGAACTCGCCGAACGCCATCGTGGCGAGCGCCAGGTAGAGGCCGCGCAGCCGCAGCGCCGGCAGCGCGACGAGCCCGCCGACGACCGCCGCCGCGACGACGGCCAGCAGCACGCCCTGGATGTTCATCCGGGCGTCCAGGCCGGTGCCGACCACCCCGGCGTGGAACGCCACCACCGTCCCGACCGCGCCGAACGCCAGCGGCGCGAGGTTCAGCTCGCCCGCGTAGCCGGTGAGGACGGTCAGCGACAGCGCGATGATCGCGAACGTCATGCCGAGCGCGAACGTGGTGACGGCGCCGTCCGACAGCAGCAGGCTGTAGAGGTACACGACCGCGACGAGCACGAGGCCCCACACGGCCGCGCCCCGGACGGTCGGCACCCGGTACCGCTCGCGGGTCCGGATCGCGGCCCCGCGCAGCCGGTCCTGGGGCAGCACCACCAGCACCACGAACAGGATGATCATCGGCAGCGAGACGCGCAGGTTGCCGGTGAAGGTGCCCGCCGACGGCAGGTAGGCGAGCACGTAGTTGGCGGTCAGGCCGAGCACCATCGCCCCGACGAAGGTGCGGGGGATGCTGCGCAGCCGGCCGAACATCGCCGCCGCGAACGCGTCGATCACCAGCAGGGTCAGCGCGTTCGCGTCCAGGCCGCCGCCGCTGATCGGCACGATCAGCACCCCGGCGAGGACGGCGAGGGTGGAGCCGAGCGCCCACGACAGCATCGCGGCGCGCTCGGGGTCGTGGCCGTTCAGCCGGAGCAGGTCCGGGTCGTCGACCGAGCCGCGCATGACGACGCCGATCCGGCTGCGGGTGAACAGCACCCGCAGCCCGACGGCGATCGCCACGGCGGCGACCAGGCAGACGATCTCGTGGTAGCGGACCACCACGCCGCCGACCGTGATCTTCGAGCCCGCGCCGAAGAACATGTCGACGGTGTGGGCCTCGTCCGGATTCCAGATCCACTGCGCCAGGTAGACGGTGCCGAGCAGCACCGCCACCGTCACGATGATCTTCGTGACGTCGGCGGTGCCGCGCAGCCCCTTCATGATCGCGGCGTGCAGCGCGGCGCCCATCGCGGGACCGACCACCCCGATCACGACGACCAGCGCGAGCCAGACCGGCCAGCCCCACCGCTCGGTGAAGTGCCAGTACAGGAACGTGCCGAACATCGCCTGCGCGCCGTGGGCGAAGTTGAAGATGCCCGAGGTGTTGTACGTCAGCACGAGCCCCGATGCCGCGATGGAGTACACCGACCCGAGGACCAGCCCCAGGATCGTGTAGGTCAGGAACGTCGTCACTTGCTCACCGCCATGTGGGTCACCGCCTCCGGCGGGTTCGGATCAGGAGGACTGGGGCTTGATGACGTCGTCGGTCAGGAACTTCGTCGAGATCCGGTCGCCGTTCAGCTGCACGCCCGACGCCTTCGGGTCGGTCTTCACGACGAACTCGGGGCCGCACTCGAACTCGCCCACGTTCTTCGGGTAGACCTGCTCGTACTTGGTCTTGTTGAGCTTGACCATCAGCGAGCAGGACGCCGGCTTGTTGTTGCCCGGGTCGGTCGGCGCGTGCAGGCCGCCGCCCGTCCACTCGTGCACCTTCGACAGCTCGTTGATCACGCACTGCCGGGTGAGGTCGGAGCCGCACTTCTGCGCGGACTGCGCCCACAGCAGGAACGCGGAGGTCGCCTGCATGCCGAGCAGCGCGACCTTGCCCTGCTTGGCGTTGACGACGTCCATGTACTGCTTGACCGCGGGGACCTTCTCGGCGTTCTCGAACGGCTGGAAGATCATGCCGACGTGCAGGTTGTCACCGGCGCCCGAGGTGTTCCACTTCGACACCATCGTGCTGTACCAGGTCGCCTCGAACACGTACTTCGGCTCGGCGCCCGCCCGCTCGATCGACTCCAGCAGGCTGAACTGGCCGGGGTCGGGCGAGTCGGACGACCACAGGTAGCCCGCGCCGCACTTCTTGATCTTCTCGGCGAACGGCATGTAGCTGCTCTCGCCCGCGTCGTTCAGCCGGACGCCGCACTCCAGCGGCTTGACGCCGATCTCCTTCATCGCGCCGGCGATCTTGCCGGTGCCGGTGCTGACGGCCGGGGACGTCGACAGCAGCAGGTCCGTCTTCTCCTTGAAGTCGGGGAACTGCTTCTCGGCGAGGCGGAGCCCGCCGATGTTCATCATGTCGACCGGGTACGGGACGGCCTCGTACTTCATCGGGCCCATCGCGGCGTTCGGGCCGACGGTGTAGCCGGCGACCGTCGGCAGCTTGCACGCCACCCGGTACTGCTCGGCGGCCTCGTCCATCGCGAAGCCCTGCCCGACGAGCATGAAGTCCTGCTTGCAGGACTCCTGCATCACCTTCGCGGACTGCGCGTAGGCGGCGTCGTACTGGTTCCCCTTGATCTTGCGCCCGTTGATGCCGCCCTGCTGGTTGCACCAGTCGATCATCGCGGAGACGGCGTCGCCCATCTCCTTGGACAGGCCCGGCGCGGACGCGAAGCCGCGGTCGTCGCCGAAGCCGATGGTGATCGCGTCGTCGCTGACGCCCTGGTCGGTCTTGCCCTTGGCGTCGCCGGGGCCGCACGGGGACGCCAGCGTCCCGAACGTCTTGCTCGCGGCGGCGGTCGCGCCGCCGGAGTCGCCGCCGGACACCCCGTCGGTGCCCGAGCGCTCGCTGGAACAGGACGCGGTCACGAGCGCCACCGCGAGGGCGCCTGCGGCGAGGCGCCCGATCTTGTCGACCTTCATACGGTCGTACTCCTTTCACCGGCCGCCGGGGCGGCAAGTGGTGTTTCGGGCAGGCGGGGGACGGGGTTCTCGGGTAGGGGGCTCCGGCCCGGCCGGCACTGGGGCTCTGCGGCGCTGCGTCACTGCCGCACCGCAGCGTGGCCGGGCGTCAGAGGGAGTTACCGGTGTTGTGGGGTGCGTTCAGCCGCGGTGTGGTGCGGCGGGTGTCTTGTGGGAGGTCCGGACGGCTCCGTCCGGGCCCCGGGTCAGCCGAAGTTGGCCTGGCCGCCGTCCAGCGGGATCGTCGCACCGGTCAGGTAGCGCATCGCCGGCTGGACGAGCGCGACCACGGCCTTGCCGATGTCGTCCTCGCAGTCGCCGATGTAGCCGAGCGGGATCGTCTTGCGGAACTCCTCGGCCGCCTCGGGGTTGTTCTCGGCCCACCACTTCAGCCCCGGCGACAGGGCGTGCGGGGCGATGTTGTTGGCGCGGACGCCGTCCGGGCCCCATTCGGCCGCGGCCGTCCGGGTTAGCGAGCGGAGGGCCTGCTTGGCCGCCGCGTAGGCGCCGTACGTGGCCGGGTCCCACCGGACCATGGCCGAGGTGACCAGGTTGACGATGCTGCCGCCGCCGCGCGCCTTCATGTGCGGGTGGCACGCCTTCATGAACGCGAACGCCGCGAACGGGCCGGTGACGAAGCCCTTCTGGAACTTGGCGTCGCTCATCTCCAGCAGCGGGCCGTAGGACCCCGCGTAGGCGTTGTTGACCAGGATGTCGACGCCGCCCAACGCGCCGGCGACCCGCTCCACCACCCCGGGGATCGCCTCGGTGTCCGCGACGTCGCACACGAAGGGCTCCGCCTTCGCGCCGCGTTCCCGGATCAGCCCGCAGGTCGCGTCCAGTTTGGCCGCGGTGCGGCCGAGCACGGCGACCGCCGCGCCCTCCGACGCCAGCGCGAGCGCTATGCCCTGCCCGACGCCCTGTCCCGCTCCGGTCACGATCGCGACCTTGTCGCTGAGGCTTCCCATTGGTTCTCCCGCTCAGTCCTGCTTGCGCGCCCAGCCCGGTCCGCCGGGGTCGTGCCCGGCCGGTCCGGTCTGCTCAGTCCTGGTGCGGTCATGGTGATGTGACGCGGCGCACGTAAAAGCTCCAGTCCCGCTGAGCGGGAATGAGTTCGGTCTGGAACGGTCCGTGACCGTCCCGCTGAGCGGAATGCCCTGGTGGAGCCGGTGTGCCGCAGCCCACAATGGGCCGTCCCGGCGAGGAGGAGGGGGTTCGATGGACGGCATCGCGAAGCTGACCGGTCCCGGCGGCGAGTTCGAACTGCGCGAGGAGGAGGTGCTCGGCACCCGGCTGCCCGTGTTCGCCGGCCGCGCCCGCAGCCTCGGCGAGGTGCTCGCCCGCTCGGCCGCCCACGGCGATCGCGACTACCTCGTCACCGCGTCCCGCCGGCTGTCCTTCGCCGAGCACGCCGCCGCCGTCGCGTCCATGGCGAAGGCGCTGCGCGACGACCTCGGCGTCCGGCCGGGCGACCGGATCGCGATCAACGCGGCCAACTCCCCCGAGTGGATCGTGTCGTTCTGGGCGGCGATCGCCGCCGGCGCGGTCGCCGTCGGCTACAACGCCTGGTGGGCGCCGGCCGAGATCGAGTACGCGCTCGGCCACACCGACCCGAAGATCGTGATCGCCGACGAGAAGCGGGCCGCGCTGATCTCCGAGGACGTGCTGACGATCGAGAAGGACGTCCCGTCGCTGATGGCGCGCTACCCCGGCGCCGAACTCGACGTGCCCGAGGTCGCCGAGGACGACCCGGCGGTCATCCTCTACACGAGCGGCACGTCGGGCCGCCCGAAGGGCGCCGTCCACTCGCACCGCAACCTGACCTCGGTGATCGAGTACCACCGCTACAACGACGCCCTGATGGGCCTGTTCGGCATCGACCCCTCGGCCCGCCGCTACCTGCTCGCGCTGCCGCTCTTCCACATCGCGTCCCTGCACAACCTGGCCGTCCCGCGGCTCGCCACCGGCACCGCCGTGGTCATGCACATGGGCGGCTTCGACGTGGACAAGGTGCTCAGCCTCGTCGAGAAGGAGAAGGTCACGAACTGGGGCGCCGTCCCCACGATGGCGCACCGGATGATGGAGCACGGCGACCTGTCGAAGTACGACCTGTCGTCGCTGACCGCGTTCGCGCTGGCCTCGGCGCCGTCGTCGCCCGCGTTCAAGGAGCGGCTCCAGTCGGTGTTCCCGCCGGCGCGCGGCGCCCTCGTCGACAGCTACGGGCTGACGGAGTCGTGCACCGCCATCTCCGTCGCCACCCCGATGGACCTCGCGGAGGCGCCGGGCACGCTCGGCACCCCGAACATCGGCGTCCAGCTGGAGATCCGCGACGCCGAGGGCAAGCCCGTCCCGGACGGCACCGAGGGCGAGGTCTGCGCCCGCAGCGCCTACAACATGATCGGCTACTGGCGGGACCCGGAGGCCACCGCCGGCGCCATCGACGGCGACCGCTGGCTGCGCACCGGCGACTTCGGCAGGATCGACGACGGCCGGCTGCGGCTCACCACCCGCCGCTCCGACCTGATCATCCGCGGCGGCGAGAACGTCTACCCGACCGAGGTCGAGAACGTCCTCGCCGAGTACCCGGGCGTCTCGGAGTGCATCGTCATCGGCGTCGCGCACCCGGACCTCGGCCAGGAGGTCGCGGCGGTCGTCGTGTGCGGCGGCACGCCCCCCGCGGTCGAGGACCTGGCGGCGTTCGCCAGGGAGCGGCTCGCCTACTTCAAGGTCCCGTCCCGCTGGCACATCACCTCGGACCCGCTCCCCCGCAACGCGACCGGGAAGGTCCTCCGCAAGCGGGTCGAGGAGGAGATCTCCTGAGCGCTCCCCGTCCACCGGGCGTTCTGTCGGAGGCGGCTGGTCGAATGCGGGCCACCGAGCCAAGGAGGACGACGTGGACGAACAGCGGTTCTGGGACCTGATCGAGGCGGCGTGGGCGCCGCTGGGCGTCGACGCGGCGCGCACGGCGCTCGCCACCCGCGACCCGGAGTCGGCCGGCTACGAGATGCCGGAGTTCACGGCGGTCGACAAGGCCCTCAACGGGTTCGTCGACAACCTCCGCGGGCTCGCCCGCGACCTCGGCGCGGCGGAGCTGACCGACCTCGACCGGGTGGCGGAGCGCCTGCTCCACGCCATCGACCGCCGCGACGTCCACGAGGTCACGGACGGGTCCGACGACGGCTTCCTGTACGCGCGCGGCTTCATCCTCGCGCTGGGCCGCGAGTTCTACACCGCCGTCGCCGCCGACCCGCGGATCGCCGTCGAGGACGCCGGCTGCGAGTCGATGTGCTACCTGTTCGCGCACGTGCACCGGGAGCGCTTCGGCGACTTCCCCGACACCGGCTCCGGCATCTCCCGCGAGTCCTGTACGAACCCCGAGGGCTGGCAAGACTGACGGAGTAACGCGCGAGCACTGACTGCGCGGCCCGGCCGGCGGAACGCCGTTGGGCCGGGTCAGGGTCGGGTGGGGGCGCGGCGGGCGTGGGCGAGGAGGGCGGCGGCCGGGCCGGACGGAGTGGTGCCGGTCCGCCAGACGGCGCGCAGGGAACGTTCCAGCGCCACGCCGTCGATCGGGACCTCGGCGAGGGCGCCGGAGGCGAGGTCGGCGCCCACGACCAGGTCGCTGATCAGCGCGGGGCCCGCGCCGGCGACGACCGCGTTCCGCACGGCGGTGCTGGAACCGAACTCCAGCAGCGGCGGGACGAGGTCCAGGCCCTGGGCGGCCATCGCCTGGCGGGCCGCCTGCCGGGTGCCCGAGCCCGCCTCCCGGCTGATCAGCGGGGTCGCGGCGACCTCGGCGGCCGGGACGGGCCGCGTGCGGCGCGTCCAGCGGTGGCCGGGCGGCGCGACGAGCACCAGCCGGTCCCGCGCGACGGTCCGCGAGCGCAGCCCCGCCGGGCGGCCCGGCGACTCGATGAAGCCGATGTCGGCCTCGCCCTGCCGGGCCAGCTCGCAGACGTGCGCCGAGTTCGTCACCCGCATGCCCACGTGCAGGTCGGGGTCGGCGCGGCGCAGCTCCCCGATCCAGGCGGGCAGCAGGTGCTCGGCGACGGTGAGGCTGGCCGCGACGGTCAGGTTGCCGGTGTGCTCGCGTCGCAGCGCCTCGACGCCGGCGCCGAGCGCGGCCAGGGCGTCCAGGACGCGCTGCGCCCATCCCGTGACCGCCGTCCCGGCGGGGGTGAGGGACGAGCCGCGCCGGGTCCGGTCGACGAGCCGGACGCCGAGCCGGCGCTCCAGCCGGGACAGCCGCTTGCTCGCCGACGGCTGGCTGATCCGCAGCTCCCCGGCGGCGGCCGTGAGGCTGCCCCGCTCGGCGACCAGCACCAGCAGCCGCAGCGACTCGATGTCGGGCTCGGGGGTCATGCCCCCAGGCTATGACGTGAGGCCGAACCGCCCGGTACCGGGACGGCCGGGTGCGCGGAAGCCTCGGATCCATGAGCGTTCTGGAAGCGGTCCGCACCGGGCGGGCACGGTCGTGGTGGGAGCGGACGGCGCCGGGCCTGGCGGTGGCGGCGGGCGGCGCGGGCGTGGCGATGGCGGTCAACCGGCTCGTCCCCGCGCTGAGCGCGCTCACCGTCGCGGTGCTCGCCGGGGTGCTGGTCGGCGGGGCGCTGCCCGCGGTGACCGCGCATGGCCTGCGGTGGGCGACCCGCGCGCTGCTCCGCGCCGGGGTGGTGTTCCTCGGCCTCCAGCTCAGCCTCGCGGAGGTGCTGCGGCTCGGGCCGGGCATGCTCACCGTGGTCGTCGCCACCGTGCTGCTCGCGTTCACCGGGACGCTCGCCCTCGCCCGGCTGACCGGCGTGTCCCGCGGCCTGGGGCTGATGGTCGCCACCGGTTTCTCGATCTGCGGGGCGTCGGCGATCGTCGCGATGGACGGCGTCGCCCGCAGCGAGAAGGAGGACGTCGCGACCGCCGTCACGCTCGTGACGATCTACGGCAGCGCCGCCATCGCCGTCGTCCCGTTCCTGGGCTCGCACGTGCTGGGGCTGGACCCGGAGACCGTCGGCATGTGGGCGGGGCTGAGCGTCCACGAGGTCGCGCAGGTCGTCGCGGCCGCGTCCCCCGCCGGTGCGGCGGCCGTGGGCGCCGCCGTGATCGTGAAGCTGACCCGGGTGGTGCTGCTCGCGCCCATGGTGGCGGGGATGGGCGTCATCGAGCGCCGCGCCGGGGGCGCCGTGGACGGGAGGCGTCCGCCCATCGTGCCGCTGTTCGTCGCCGGGTTCCTGGTGCTGCTGCTGGTGCGCAGCGCCGGTGTCGTGCCCGGCGCGGTCGTGACGGGGGCCAAGGAGGTCTCCACGGTGCTGCTCGCGGCGGCGATGTTCGGGCTGGGGACGTCCGTCCGCGTCGGCGCGCTGCTGCGGACGGGACGGCGCGGCCTCCTCCTCGGCCTCCTGTCGACGGTGCTGGTCGGCGCGGTCTCGCTGGGCGCGCTCAGCTTGCTCGGGCACCGGTGAGGGGCTTGCCGGTCTGGCCGAGGCGCTCGTCCAGGAAGTCCTCCCAGGTGCGGGTGCCGTGGTCGGCGCCCTCCAGGGTGAGGTTGTCGGCGGCGCGGTAGGCGCGCCCGGCCTTGCCCGGGATGCGGACGGGCATCGTCATCCGGCGCTTGCCGCGCACCTCCAGGTACCCGCGGACGAGTTCGCCCAGCCCGTACACCTTGGGCCCGGCCAGGTCGGGGACGCGTCCCGCCGGGGCGCCGAGCGCCAGCTCGACGAGCCGCGGGGCGACGTCCCGCGTGTCGACCGGCTGGAACCGCAGCCCGCCCGGGACCGGGACGACCGGCAGCTTGGCCATGCTCTCCACGACCTTCAGCACCAGGTCGTGGAACTGGGCGGCGCGCAGGATCGTGTAGGGGACGCCCGAGTCCACGACGGCCTGCTCGGTCGCCACCTGGGTCCGCATCCAGGCGAGCGGGACCCGGTCGGCGCCGATCACCGAGATCAGCACCAGGTGCTGCACGCCCGCCTTCGCCGCGGCCCGCGTGAGGTTGCGCGCGACGACCTCGTCGCCCTTGTTGCCGCCGGCGAGGTGCAGGACGGTCTCGACCCCGTCCAGGGCGGCCTCGACGCCCTCGTCCTTGAACAGGTCGCCGGTCACGTACTCGATGCCGTCGGCGGGCTCGCGGGTCTGCCGGCTGAGCACCCGGAGGTCGGCGCCGGCGCCGCGCAGCAGCGGGACGACCTGCCGTCCGATCGTCCCGGTTCCGCCGGTGACCAGGATGGGCGCGCTCATGATTCCTCCAACTGGGCTCTTTCCGTGGCTTCACCGTGCGGACGGGATAGCCGCCCGGAATGTGACATCTCGGGGATGAGGGGGTGTTTTTGCCGGGCGGGCGGTGTGGACGGGCCCGTCCGGGCAAGGGCAGAAGGACCGTTGGCCGATGCGAGGAGGCACACCATGGCGGGGGGAACGATGCTCGACGTCTACACGGGGTTCGACCGGATGCCCATCGCGGGCGAGTGGCGGGCCGGCCGGGCGGGCGGCAGCCGGGAGGACACCGACCCCTACACCGGGGACGTGCTGACGGAGATCCCCCTGGCCGGCGCGGACGACCTCGACGAGGCGTACCGGGCGGCGCGCGACGCGCAACCGGACTGGGCGGCGCGGCCCGCCGCCGAGCGCGCCGAGGTGATGGCGAACGCGGCGCGCGTCCTCGCCGACCGGGAGGGCGAGCTGGTCGACTGGCTGCAGCGCGAGGCCGGGGCGACGCGGGGCCGGGCCGGGATGGAGCTGGCGCTGGTGCGCGCCGTCACGGAGCGGGCCGCCGAGCAGGCCGACCGGATCAACACGTTCATGGGCACGGGCTCCGACATCCCGGACAAGGAGAACCGCGTCTACCGGCAGGCGGCGGGCGTGGTGGCGGTGATCAGCCCGTGGAACTTCCCCGTCCAGCTGTCGAACCGCTCCGTGGCGCCGGCGCTGGCGCTCGGCAACGCGGTCGTGCTGAAGCCGGCGGGCGACACCCCGGTCACCGGCGGGCTGTTCCTGGCCAAGGTCTACGAGGAGGCGGGGCTGCCGCCGGGCCTGCTGAGCGTGCTCATCGGCAAGGGCGGCGACATCGGCGACGCGATCGTGGAGCACGAGGTCCCGCGGGTGATCTCCTTCACCGGGTCGACGCCGGTCGGGCGGGGCATCGCCGCGAAGGCCGGGCTGAAGAGGCTCGCGCTCGAACTGGGCGGCAACGGCCCACTGGTGGTGCTGGACGACGCCGACCTCGACCAGGCCGTGGCGGGCGCCCTGTACGGGAGCTACTTCCACATGGGCCAGGTGTGCATGGCGACCAACCGGATCATCGTGGACGCGTCCGTCCACGACGCCTTCGTCGACCTGTTCGTCTCCGCCGCGGCGTCACTGCGCTACGGCGACCCGCGCGACGACGGGACGCAGCTGGGGCCGGTCATCAACGCCAAGCAGCTCGACTCGATCCGCGAGAAGGTGTCGCGGGCGGTCGAGGACGGCGCGGAGCTGCTGCTGGGCGGTGACCCGGTGGGGCCCACGGGGCAGGTGCTCCCGCCGCAGGTGCTCATCGGCGACAACACGGTGGCCACCGCGGCCGAGGAGGTCTTCGGGCCGGTCGCCACCATCGTCAAGGCGGACGACGAGGACCACGCCCTTCGGCTGGCGAACGACACCGAGTACGGGCTGTCGAGCGGCGTCTACTCCGGCGACCGGGACCGGGGCCTGAACTTCGCGCTCCGGGTGCGGGCGGGGATGACCCACATCGACGACACCACCGTGAACGACGACGTCCATATCGCGTTCGGCGGCGAGAAGGCGTCCGGGCTGGGGCGCTTCGGCGGCGACTGGGTCGTGGACGAGTTCACGACGAACCACTGGGTCAGCCTCCAGCAGCGGCCGCGCGACTTCCAGTACTGACTCCCCCGCGACGGCTCGTCCTCACCGGTCGAGGTGCGGGGCCGCGAGTCGGTCGCCGAGGGCGCTGCGGCGGTACAGGACGTGCCGGCCGTCCCGGGCGCGGGTGAGCAGCCCCGCGTCGTGCAGGATCCGCAGGTGCTGCGAGACGGCGCTGGGGGTCACGTTCAGGCGGCGCGCGAGTTCGATCGTGGGCAGGGGCTCGTCGAGGACGGCCAGCAGTTCGGCGCGGCGCGCGCCGAGCAGCGCCGACAGGGCGGCCGTGTCGGGCGCCGGTGCCGGTGTCCACAGGGTGGCGGCGCCTCGGCACGGATAGGACAGGCTGGGCGGCTCGTCCGGGTGGACGGGCGGGGCGGGCTTGTGGGCGAACACCGCCGGCATGAGGAGCAGCCCGCGCCCGGACGCCGCGACGTGATGCCGTCCGATCATCTTGTCGATGGAGAGGACCCCGTCCCGCCAGGTCAGGTTCGGGTGCATGTCGGCGAACAGCAGGCGGGCGCCGCCGACGGCCAACTGCCGCGCCCGGTACGTCATGTCGGCCTCCAGCACCAGCCGCATCTGCGGCCACACCGGTTCGACCGCCGTCCGCCAGTAGCGCAGCAGGACGTCGCAGGCGGCGTCGCGGAGCTCGGCGGCCGAGGCGTCGTCCGGAGGCGTCGCCTTGACGAGGGCCGCCTCCATGTCCCTGCGGACCTTCTCCGGAGGCGTCCGCCGGACGAGGGACAGCTGGTCCTCGAAACGCGGCGCGAAGGTCGTGGGGCGCGGCGCCAGGAAGTCCGGGATGGCCAGTCTCGTCCCGACGAGGGAGATCAGCAGGCGGACGTCGTCCGGGTCGAGCCGGGCGAGCGCCGCCCGGCGCCATGGCAGGTGCAGCGTCTGCAGGCCGGGCTCGCGGAGGACGCGCAGGCTCAGGCACGTCTCGTCCAGCGGCGACAGCGCGAACCGGGTGTCCGCGAGGTCCTCGACCCCGAGCTCGAAGCTGATCATTAAGCCCCACGCTACATCGATTGGCGGGAGCGGGCGCGCGGCGTGGACTCGTCCTCATGGCACCGAACGGAAGGACGCGCACATGAAGGGCTTCGATCCGCGGACCAGCTTCGGCGAGGACGTGGCCGCGCACTACGACGCCGAGGAGACCCGGGGCGACGAGCGGGAGACGGTCGCGTTCCTCGCCGGCCTGGCGGACGGGCGTCCCGTCCTGGAACTCGCCGTCGGCACCGGCCGCATCGCGCTGCCGCTGGCACGGGCCGCCGGCGTCCGGGTGGACGGCATCGAGCAGTCGCCGGCCATGGTCGACCGGCTGCGCGCGAAGCCGGACGGCGACCGCATCGACGTGACCATGGGCGACATGTCCCGCGTCACGACCGGGCGCACCTACGGGCTCGTCTACCTGGTGTTCAACACGATCGGCAACCTCCTCGGCCAGGACGACCAGGTCCGCTGCTTCCAGAACGCCGCCCGCCACCTGGACGGGGACGGGGCGTTCGTCCTCGAATGCCGCGTCCCCACCGCCCCGGCCCGTCCCGGCCACCGGTTCGTCGACCCGGAGCGCATCGACGCCGGGAGCGTCGGCCTGGACGTCTGCCGGTACGACCCCGTGACGCAGATCCTGGACAAGAACCATGTCCGGATCAGCACGTCGGGCATCACCTTCGACCCCATCAGGCTCCGCCTGGCCCACCCGCCCGAGTTCGACCTGATGGCCCGGCTCGCAGGGCTCCGCCTGCGCGAACGGTGGGGCGGCTGGAAGGGCGAACCGTACACGTCCGAGAGCTGGCGTCACATCAGCGTCTACGAACACGACCCCGCCGCTGGCAGCTGATCTGATCGCCGCTTCGACTTCGGAGACTGTCGGGGAGCGCCGGAGGCTGATGGAGAGTGTCGGGGAGTGTCGGGCACTGGCGGAGAGTGTCGGGCACTGGCGGAGAGTGTCGGAGACTGGCGGCATGGTGGACGAACGCGAGTACTTCGCCAACATGGCCAAACGTCCGAGCATGTACGTATACGGCGGGCGCCTCGCCGGGGTCGAAGCGTTCCTGGAGGGCTATGACCAGCATGCCCGCCGCCACGGCGGGCCTGGTCTCCAGGGGTGGCGTGAATGGCTCGTCGCCCGGCGGGGCGCGGACTGCTCCCACGGCTGGCAGGGGCAGGTCCGGCACATCGCCCTCCCGGGTGGGTGGCAGAGCTGGGAGCTGCCGGAGGACGACGAGCGCCATGTGCTCAAGGTCCTTTTCGTCCTCCTGGACGAGTTCCTCGGCGACCGTCCCGCCCCCTTCCCCGGAGGCTCGGGCTCGTGAAGGCCGCTTCGCAGGGTTTTCCGCTCGGCGTGTCACAGGGGGCGCGGCTGTCTCGTCTCGGGTCTCGAAGACGGGTTCATCAGAAGCACCCTGAGGAGCGGGACACCATGAGCGAGCAGGTCGAGCAGGTCGGGAAGCGGAAGGTCGCGCTGGTCACCGGGGCGAACAAGGGAATCGGGCGCGGGGTGGCCGAGCAGCTCGCCGCGCTGGGCATGACGGTCTTCCTCGGCGCCCGGGACGCGCGGCGCGGCGAGGAGGCCGCCGCGGCACTGCGCGAGGCGGGCGGCGGCGACGTGCGCGCGGTCGCGCTGGACGTCACCGACCCGGCCACCGCCGCGTCGGCCGCGCGCCTGATCGGGGAGCGCTCCGGCCGCCTCGACGTGCTGGTCAACAACGCGGGGATCACCGGATCGGGCCAGGTCTCCCCGGCGGACGCCACCGACCAGGTGCCCAGTACGGTCGATCTGGACATGGTCAGGGCCGTGTTCGAGACCAACGTGTTCGGGGTGATCGCGGTGACGAACGCGATGCTGCCGCTGCTGCGCCGCTCCCCGGCGCCCCGCATCGTGAACGTCAGCAGCCACGCCGCGTCGCTGACCCTGCTCAGTGACCCGGACGGCCCCTTCGCGGCGCTGCTGCCGTCGGCGGCGTACTCGCCGTCCAAGTCCGCGCTCAACGCGCTGACCGTGCACTACGCCAACGAGCTGCGGAAGGACGGCCTCCTCGTCAACGCCGTGGCGCCCGGGTTCGTCGACACCGACAGCAACAACCACACCGGGTTCCTCACCGTCGCGCAGGGCGCCGCGACCGTGGTGCGCCTGGCCACGCTGGACGCGGACGGGCCCACCGCCGGCTTCTTCGCCGAAGACGGACCGGTGGCCTGGTGACGGGCGGCGAGGACCAGTCCTTCGAGGAGCTGCGGCCGCTGCTGTTCTCGATCGCCTACCGGATCCTGGGCAGCGTCAGCGAGGCCGAGGACGCCGTCCAGGAGACCTGGCTGCGGTACACGGCCTCCCCGACCCGGCCCGCGTCCACCAAGTCGTTCCTCTCGGCGGTGGTCACCCGGATCTCGATCGATGTGCTGCGGTCGGCCCGGCTGCGCCGGGAGGAGTACGCCGGGCCGTGGTTCCCCGAGCCGTTGCTGACCGACCCCTACCAGGACCCGGAGCGCGCGGTGGAACTGGCCGACTCGCTGTCGATGGCGGCCCTGCTCCTGCTGGAGCGGCTCAGCCCGCTCGAACGCGCGGTCTTCGTGCTGCGGGACGTGTTCGGGTTCGGTTTCGACGAGGTCGCGGCGGCCGTCGGACGCTCCGAGGCCGCGTGCCGCCAGCTCGCGGTCCGGGCCCGCCGCCACATGGACGCGGGCCGCACCCGGTTCACCGCCGACCGGACCGAGCGCACGGAGCTCGCCGCGCGGTTCCTCGACGCCTTCCGGGAAGGGGACGTCGACGGGCTGCGGGAGCTCCTGGCCGCCGACGTCCAGATGGTCGGCGACGCCGGCGGCAAGGCCCCGCAGCTCGGCAGCCGGATCATCGGCATCGGGAAGGTGGCGCACGCGCTCGCCTGGTCCGTCTCGCGGTTCGTCCGGGCCGGCGCCGTGCTGGAGCAGCGGGAGGTGAACGGGCAGCCGGGCGCGATCGTCCGCGACCGGGACGGCAAGGTCCTCAGCACGTGGGCGCTGGACGTCCTCGACGGCCGGATCCAGACGATCCGCACGGTGAACAACCCGGACAAGCTCCGGCATGTCGGCCCCGTGGCCGACGCGTGGGACGCTCTGCGCGCGGCGAACCAGCCGCTTGCGGATTGACAAGCCCGCCCGCACGCGCCGGAGGGGAGGATTTCCGGAAGGGTTAGATCGGGTAGCGGGTCGCCTCGTCGACTTCGGCGCTGCTCGGGTCGGCTATCACCTGGGGTTTGGGCGGGACTTCCTGGCCGGGCACCGTGTCCTCCAGCTGGACGCGCGGCGGCAGGGCCCGCCAACGGCCATCCGTGTTCTCGGACCGCTCGTCATCGCTCATATGTCCATCATGCCCCGATACCTCCGTCAGCGGGGGCGTGGCGGATGTTTGGCGATGAAGAGTCCCTCGGCGGAGACGCAGGTCCTGCCGTCCGCCTTGATCTCGCCGGTGGTGCGGATCTTGCGGCCGTCCACGGAGGTCTGGCGGGCGGTGATCGTCAGCGGCTCGAAGAGGGGGGTCAGGTGGTGGTAGCGGAGGGTCAGTTCCGCCGTCACCCCTGACTTGCCCGCCCAGCCGTTCGCCACGCCGAGGGTGTGGTCGAGCAGGAGTGCGGAGACTCCGCCGTGGACGCTGGACGGCGGCCCCTGGTAGGGCAGGCCCAGCGTGACCGTGCCCTCGATGGTGCGGGAGTCGACGGCGCTGTAGGCGACGGGTGGGGCGATCGGGTTCTCCGAGCCGGTGACGGGGTCGTGGCGGGTCATGCCGTCGCCGCGCCACATGTCGACCAGGCGGTCGCGCAGGAGCGGGGCCGTCGCCTCCAGGTCGTCGGCGACGGCGTTGAGGCGGCCGGTGACGGACGCCATGTCGGCGTCCGTCATGTCGCCGGAGCGGACGAGGGCGTCGATGACGCGGCGGGCCGCCTCGACGGCCGCGTCCACTCCGGCGGGCCGGGTGCCCGAGGGGAGGTCGATCGTCATGCGGCGTCCCTGGGCAGGCCGAGGATGCGCTCGCCGATGATGTTCAGCTGGACGTCGGTGGTGCCGCCCGCGATCGACATGTTGCGGGAGTTCAGGAACATCCAGGTCGGGTCGCCCATGCCTCCCTCGCCGCGGCCGGTGAGGGCCTCGGGGCCGATCCAGTCCACGGCGGTCTCCCACACCTGCTGGATGTGCTCGACGCCGATCAGCTTGCCGATGCTCGACTCGGCGCCCGGCTGGCCGCCCGCGAGCGTGCGCAGCGTGGTGCGCAGGCCGAACAGGCTGCTGGACTGGGCGTCGCAGAGGATGCCGCCGAGGGTGGTGAGGCGCTCGTCGTCGGCGTCCTTGGCCAGCTTGAGAAGGGCTTCGCCGCCGCTGCCGAGGGACGAGTCGTTGGACAGCGACACGCGCTCGTTGGCGAGGGTGGTGCGGGCGAGCTTCCAGCCGTCGCCGGGGCCGGCGACCAGGAGGTCGTCCGGGATGAAGACGCCGTCGAGGAACACCTCGTTGAAGAGGGTGTCGCCGGTCAGCTCGCGGAGCGGGCGGATGTCGATCCCCGGGGACCTCATGTCCAGGAGGAAGTACGACAGGCCCTTGTGCTTCGGGACGGACGGGTCCGTGCGCGCGAGCAGGATGCCCCAGTCGGCCTCGCGGGCCATGGACGTCCACACCTTCTGCCCGGTGATCTTCCAGCCGCCCTCGACCTTCTCCGCGCGGGTGGACAGGGCCGCGAGGTCGGAGCCCGCGCCCGGCTCGGAGAACAGCTGGCACCAGCGGATGTCGCCGCGCAGGGAGCCGGGCAGGAACCGCTCGTGCTGGGCCGGCGAGCCGTGCGCGATCAGCGTCGGCACCACCCAGTTGCCGATGATCATGTCGTGGGCGCGCAGGCCGGCGGCGCGCATCTCCTCGGCGATGACCAGCTGGGTGACGGCGTCCGCGCCCTTGCCCCAGGGGGCCGGGAGGTGCGGGGACGTGTAGCCGCGGTCGGCCAGGTAGGTGGTGCGCTCCTTGCCGGTGAGGGCCTTGGCGGGCTCCAGCTCGGCGCGGATGCCGGTGCGGATCTCCTCGGCCTCCGGCGGGAGTTCGACGCTCAGTTCGCGGCGGACGCCGTCGAGGGTGAGCCGGGCGACGCGGCGGCGCCAGGACGCCGTGGAGCCGAGCAGGACGCGGAGCGTCTGCGTGCGGCGCAGGTAGAGGCTGGCGTCGTGCTCCCAGGTGAAGCCGATGCCGCCCAGGGTCTGGATGCAGTCCTTGGCGGTCTGGAACGCCGCTTCGACGCTGGTCGCTCCCGCTACGGCGGCAGCGAGGGATGCCTCCTCGGACGCCGGCTCGTCCTGGGCGCGGGCCGCGTCCCAGGCGCAGGCGCGGGCCTGCTCGGCGTGCGCGAGCATGCGGGCGCAGCGGTGCTTGACGCCCTGGAACTGGCCGATGGGACGGCCGAACTGCTCGCGGACCTTGGCGTAGTCGGCGGCGGTCGCCGTCGCCCAGTCGGCCAGCCCGGACGCCTCGGCCGCGAACAGCACCGCGGCCAGGTCGCGGACGGTCTGCGCGTCGATGTCCAGGACGGTGACGGGCGCGCCGGTCACCTCGACGGTGGCCAGGCGGCGGGTCAGGTCGTGGCTCGGGTGCTCGTCCACCACGGCGGCGTCTCGGGAGAGGACGACCCAGGTCGTCTCGCCGCCCTGTTCGGCCGGGACGATCAACACGTCCGCCAGGGGCGCGCCCATGATGGGGCCCGACCTGCCGGTGAGGGTGGTTCCCGTGAGTTCGAGGGTGCCCGCGTCCAGGCCCAGGGCGGCGGTCTTCGTTCCGTCGGCCAGGGACGGCAGGTGCTCGGTGTGGCCGGCGCGGTGCAGGACGGCGCTCGACAGGACGGTCGGCAGGAACGGCCCCGGCGTCATGGCGCGGCCCAGTTCCTCCAGGACCACGGCCAGTTCGACGATGCCGTAGCCCGCGCCTCCGGCCTCCTCGGGGAGGTGGAGGCCGAGCAGGCCCTGCGCGGCGAGGTCGGTCCAGAACTCCGGCGCCTTCGCGCGGTCGGCGTCCACACTGGCGCGGACCGCGGCCTGCGTCACCTGCCGGGAGGTGAAGGCGCGCACGGCGTCGCGCAGGTCGCGGTGCTCCTCGGTCAGCCCGATGGTCATTGCTCAGATCCGTTCGATGATCGTGGCCGTGGAGTGCGCGCCGCCCGCGCACATCGTGACGAGGGCGGTCGACCGGTCGGACCGTTCCAGCTCGTTCACGGCCTGCGTGATGAGGCGGGCGCCGGTCGAGCCGACCGCGTGGCCGAGTGCGATGGCGCCGCCGTTGACGTTGACCTTGTCCATGTCCGCGTCGAGCACGGACGCCCAGGACAGGACGACCGACGCGAACGCCTCGTTGATCTCGACGAGGTCGATGTCGGACAGCTTCATGCCCGCCCGGTCCAGGACGTGCCGCGTCGACTCGATCGGCCCGTCCAGGTGGTAGTACGGGTCGGACCCGACCATGCCGGACGCGACGATCCGGGCGCGGGGGCGCAGGCCCAGCTCGGCGGCCCGGTCGGCGGACATCAGCAGCACGGCGGCGGCGCCGTCGCTGATCTGCGACGAGTTGCCCGCGGTGTGGATGCCGTCCGGCAGCACCGGCTTCAGCCCGGCCAGCGCTTCGGCGGTCGTGTCGCGGAGCCCCTGGTCGCGAGTGACCACGGCGGTCTCCCCGGTCGGGCCCTCCCTGGTCATGACGGGCGCCTCGACCGGGAGGATCTGGCCCGCGAACCGGTCGTCCGCCCAGGCCGCCTTCGCCTTGGCCTGCGAGGCCAGGCCGAGCGCGTCGGCGGCCTCGCGGGTCACGCCGCGCTTCTTCGCGATGCGCTCGGCGGCGGTGAACTGGTCGGGGTAGTCGATCTCCCAGCCCTCGGGGGCGGGGCTGCCGGTCTCCGGGGTCAGCGCCTGCCCGAGGAACACCCGGCTCATCGCCTCGACGCCGCAGCCGATGCCGGTGTGGATCGTCCCGGCCGCGATCAGCCCGGCGATCAGGTGCACGGCCTGCTGGGACGAGCCGCACGCGCAGTCGATGGTCGTGCACGCGGTCGTGTAGGGCAGGCCCGCGTACAGCCACGCGTTGCGGGTGACGTTGTTGGACTGCTCCCCCGCCTGGGTGACGCAGCCGCCGACGACCTGCCCGACCGTGGCCGCATCGACGTCGGCGCGGTCGAGCAGCCCGCGCTGCGTCAACCCCAGCAGCTGGGCCGGGTGGAGCCCGGACAGGGCGCCGTAACGCTTGCCGACCGGCGTCCGGACGGCATCGACGATGACGGCCTCGGGCATGGAGGATCTCCTTGAGTGCGTGGCGGGCGCCCCGGCCGGGCCGGGGCCGCTGTGGTCAGACCGGTGTGATCAGACCCGTCTGGTCAGACCGGTGTCGGGCGGTCCGGGGGTCAGTCGGTCGCGGTGAGGACGCGCTTGGCCCACCGGTAGTCGGCCTTCCCGCTCGGGGAGCGGACGACCGCGTCGGTGAACGTGACCGCCGCGGGGATCTTGTAGCCGGCGAGGTGCTCGCGGCAGTGGGCGCGCAGGTCCTCGACGGTGGCGGACGCATCCGGGCGGAGCTCGACGACGGCGGCGACGCGCTCGCCGAAGCGGTCGTCGGGGACGCCGGCGACGAGGGCGTCCATCACGGCGGGGTGCGCCTTGAGCGCCTGCTCGACCTCTTCGGGGAAGACCTTCTCGCCGCCGGTGTTGATGCAGCCGGACCCGCGGCCGAGGACGACGACGGTGCCGTCCTCCTCGACGCGGGCCATGTCGCCGAGGATCGACCAGCGCTTCCCGTCGATGACGGGGAACGTCTTCGCGGTCTTCTCCGGGTCGTTGTGGTAGCCGAGCGGGACGTTGCCGGAGCGGGCGACGTACCCGACCTCGTCCGAGCCGGGCGCGACGGGGCGCATGGCCGCGTCCACGACGGTGACGCGGGGGTCGGCGGCGAGGCGCATCAGGCCGTCGTCGCCGACGCTGATGTTGCCGTCCACGCCCGACTCGGACGCGCCGAAGCCGTTGTTGATGTGGATGCCGGGGATCAGCTCGGCGAACTCGTCCTGGACGCTGCGCGACAGGATCGCGCCGCCGGAGCCGAGCACCTTCACCGACGAGAGGTCGTAGCCGGCGCCGTGCGCGCGGATCGCGTCGGCGAGCGGGCGCGCGATCGCGTCCCCGACCACCGCGACGATCATGGGCTGCTCGCGGTCGATCGTGCGGAGCGCGTCGACCGGGTCGAAGCGCCGCATCAGGATCGTCTTGGAGCCGGTGAACAGCGCCATGAGCAGCGTGTAGGACGCGGCGCCGTGCATGAGCGGCATCGTAAGCAGGAAGCTCAGCTCGAAGCCGTCCTTCGCGGTCTCGGCGAGTTCGCCGGCGGTGAGGCGCGGGTCGCCGTAGGGGTTCCCGCCCTTCAGCGCGGCGAAGTAGAAGTCCTCGTGCCGCCAGACGACGCCCTTGGGGTTCCCGGTCGTGCCGCCCGTGTAGAGGACGTAGCGGTCGTCGGCGCTGCGGCCCTCGCGGAGGGACGGGTCGGGCTCGCCGGGCTCGGAGGTGTAGTCCTCGACGCTGATCCGGTCCGGCCACTCGGGCTTCTCGGCGGTCTCGCCGGTCCGGACGACGGTGACGGCGCGCAGGTCCGGGCAGTCGCCGGCGACGCGGGCGGCGGCGGGCGCGAACGCGTCGTCCACGACCAGGCCGGTCAGCTCGGCGTTGGTGTAGAGGTAGTGCAGCTCGCGGTCGGTGTACCGGTAGTTGATGTTGACCGGCACGGCGCGGGCCTTGAGGCAGCCGAGCAGCGTCTCGACGTACTCGGTGCCGTTCAGCATGTGCAGGCCCACGTGCTCGCCCGGCGCGATGCCCGCCGCGCGCAGCCGGCGGCCCACCGCGTCCGCGCGGGCGTCCAGCTCGGCGAAGGTCAGCCCGCGGTCGCCGCAGACGAGGGCGCGGCGGTCCGGGACGGCCGCCGCCACGGCCTCGAAGAGGGTCGCCAGGTTCAGCGTCATGCCCGCCACACTAGAATTCGTTCTCATCGGGAGGCAACGAGAGTCCCACTCAGCGGTCGCGCCGATGGCGGGTACCTCCGGCACCCGCTCAGCGGGACCGGCTCCCGGGTAGAAGTAGAATTCGTACTAGCCTCCGTCACCGGCAACCGAACACACCGACCCGGAGGCTTCGATGAACGCCGACCTCTCCCTGGCGGGCCGCACCGCCATCGTCACCGGCGCGGGCGCCGGGCTGGGCCGCGCCGAGGCCCTCGCCCTGGCCGCGCAGGGCGCCAACGTCGTCGTCAACGACATGGGCCCGGCCGCGGACGACGTCGTCGCCGAGATCAAGAAGGCGGGCGGCGCGGCCGTCGCGGTGAAGGGCGACGTCGGCGACTGGTCGATGGGCGACACTCTGGTGGCGGCGGCCGTCGACACGTTCGGTTCGCTGGACGTCCTGGTCAACAACGCGGGCGTGCTCCGCGACAAGATGCTGTTCAACCTCTCCGAGTCGGACTGGGACGACGTCATCCACGTCCACCTGAAGGGGCACGCGTCGGTGTCCCGCGCCGCCGCCGTGCACTGGCGCGCCGCGAGCAAGGCCGCCGGCGGCCCCGTCTACGGGCGCGTGATCAACACCGCGTCGGAGGCGTTCCTGTTCGGGTCGGCGGGCCAGCCGAACTACTCCGCCGCCAAGGCCGGCATCGTCGCGCTGACGCTGTCGACGTCCGCCGGGCTCGGCCGGTACGGGGTGCGCGCCAACGCGATCTGCCCCCGCGCCCGGACGGCGATGACGGAGGCGACGTTCGCCGAGGGCACCGCGCCCGGCGGCGTGGACGTGATGGCGCCCGAGCGGGTCGGCACGTTCGTCGGCTACCTGGCCTCCCCCGCGTCCGAGAAGATCACCGGGCAGGTGTTCGTGGTGTACGGCGACATGGTCGCGCTGATGGCGGCGCCGACCGTGGAGCAGAAGTTCACCGCCGCCGAGGGCGTGTTCTCCGTCGAGGAGTTCGGCGCGCAGATCACGCCGTACTTCGAGGGCCGCGACCCGCACCAGACCTACGCGGCCTACAGCGTCGCCGCGCTCGACAACACCGGCACCAGCAAGTACTGACCGCCCCCGCCTTCGGACCCACCGGTGGCCGCCCTCGGCGCGAGGGGCGGCCACCGGTGCCCGTCAGAAGTGCGCGGCGTCGCGCAGGTCAGAAGTGCGCGGCGTCGCGCAGGTCAGAAGTGCGCCGCGTCGCGCAGGGTCGCCTCGGCGCCGCCGTCCACGTAGATGACCTGGCCGGTCATGTGGGTGTTGGCCGGGGAGATCAGCCAGTCCAGGGCCGACGCGATCACCTCGGGGCCGGCGAAGCCGTTGAGCGGCATCGGGACGGCCTCCTTCATGATCTCGAACATGCCCTCGTCCTCGAACAGCGGGGCGCTCATCGGGGTCTTCACGACGCCCGGCGCGATCGCGTTCAGCGGGATGCCCGCGCCCGCCCACTCGGGGGTGGTGCAGACCCGGCGCAGCCACTGCGCGAGCGCCGACTTCGACGACGGGTACAGCCGGCCGCCGGCGCCGCTCTCCTCGACCTTCGTCGCCGCCGCGATCGCCGCGGGCTCGTCGCCCTCCAGGCAGGCGCGGACGACGTCGTCGTCCACCGGGTGGGTGCCGGAGATCGAGCCGACCACGGCGGCGCGCGGCGCCTCGGCCGCGGCGAGCGCGGGGCGCAGGCCCTCCAGCAGCCCGACGACGCCGAAGAAGTTCACCTTGACCGGCATGACCGTGAAGTCGGAGACGCCCGCGCAGGCCACGACGGCGTCGAGCCGCCCGCCGGCCCTCTCCAGCGTCTCCGCGACCGCGCTCGCCCGGCCCTCGGGGACGCTGAGGTCGGCGCAGACGTCGGCGTCGCGCAGGTCGATGCCGATGACGGTCTCGCCGGCGTCCCGGAGCATCCCGGCGAGGGACCCGCCGATGCCGGACGCCGAACCGCTGACGGCGATGGTGCGTGCCGTGCTCGCCTTCCGTGCCATGTCTGCCTCCTAGGTGTGGGCGCCGCCGTCGACGCGGAAGTCGGCACCGGTGTAGTAGCCCGCGTCGGACGACGCGGCGAACGCGATCGCGGCGGCGATCTGCTCGGGCCGCGCGGCGCCGTAGTAGGACCGGATCTTGGAGAAGTAGTCGAGGTCGAGGCCGGGCGGGAACATGTCGGGCGACCGCACCAGCGGCGTGTCGACCGCGCCCGGGGAGATCGGCACGACGCGGATGCGGCGCGCGGCCAGCTCGGCGGCGAGGCTGAGGGAGAACGCCAGGACGGCGCCCTTGGACGCCGAGTACGCCGTCATGTACGGGTTGCCCTGCGTGGCCGACAGCGAGGCGGTGTTGACGATCACGCCGGTGCGGTCGGGCAGGTGCTTGAGCGCCTCGCGGCAGAACAGCGCGGTGCCGACGAGGTTGACGGAGAACAGCCGGTTCAGGTCGTCGACGGTCAGCGTCTCGATGGGGGTCGTCTTGTGGATCCCCGCGACGTTGACCAGGACGTCGATGCCCCCGAGGGTCTCCGCCGCGTCCGCCACGGCCGCGATCACGGCGGGCTCGTCGGTCACGTCGGCGGTGCGGGTCGCGATGGTTCCGGGCCCGGTGACCGCTGCGGCGGTCTCGGCCAGGCCCTTCTCGGCGAGGTCCACGGCGTAGACCGCGGCGCCCTCGGAGGTGAGGCGGATCGCCGTGGCCCGTCCGATGCCGGACGCCGCCCCGGTGAGCAGCACTTTCACGCCGTCATAGCGATTCATGGCGGCACGCTAGCCGCGGCCCCGGCCGCCCCGCCGGGACCGTCCCGATCACTGGGAGGCCGCCCCGTCGGCGGAGTCGTTCGGGGAGTCGGTCGCGGACGCGTTGGAGCGGGGGGCGAGCAGCAGCCGGCAGGCGAGCCGGATGTCGCTCTCCACGTCCGCCATGGAGGCGCGGCCGTTCAGGCTCGACTGGAGCACCCCGTACCAGCACTGCATCAGCAGCCGGACGAGCGTGACGTCCTGCGCGGTCGGGACGTCGATGCCCACGGCGCGCAGCAGGATCTCGCGGAACGTGCTGTCGATGTGGACGGTGTCGGCGACGGTCGCGACGTGCGCGGTGTTCGACGCGTGCAGCATCGACGCCGACAGGACGGGCTGCGCCATCAGGTTCCGGCTGGCCTGCACCAGCAGGTCGGCGACCGCGTCCTCGGGCGCGACGCCGGGCGCGGGCTCGGACACCTGCTCGCGGAGCCGGTCGACCTGCGCCGCCATCACCGCGGTGAACAGGTGCACCTTCGACGGGAAGTACCGGTACAGGGTGCCGATCGCCACCCCGGCCGCCTTCGCCACCTCGTGCATCTGGACGCGTTCGAGGGACTTCTCCGTACCGATGCGCGACGCGGCGCGGAGGATGCGCTGCCGCCGGTCGTGCTGCTCGGGTGAGCTGGGCTCGGCGGACATCCTCGCCGCTGCGATCCTCGCCACGGTCCTCCCCCCGGTCCATCGGTGTGCTGACAAGGAAGAATATCCAGGCTCGGCGCCTTTCCCGCGATCGCCGATACCGGTCAGTGGGACGCGCCGGCCCCCCGTGTCGCACGCCACGTTTACGTTGTGCCCGCGCCGGGATCGCGAGCCTGGAGGGGACGTCACCGTGGCGAATTGGGACGACGAGTACGACGTGGTGGTGGCCGGTTCGGGGGCCGGCGCGATGGCCGGGGCGCTCGCCGCGGCCTCCGGAGGGCTGCGGACGGCCGTCCTGGAGAAGACGGCGGTGCTCGGCGGGACGTCCGCGTACTCGGGGTCGGCGATCTGGCTGCCCGGCACGCGGGTGCAGGAGCGGGCCGGGCTCGGCGACTCGACGGAGGCGGCGCGCACGTACCTGCGGGCGCTGCTCGGTGACGCCGAGGAGGAGCGCCGGGAGGCGTTCCTGGCGACGGCGCCCGAGCTGGTGGAGTTCCTGGAGAAGGACCCGGAGATCGAGTTCCGGTTCCAGGCGTTCCCCGACTACTTCGCCGCGCCGGGCCGCATGGACATGGGCCGGTCGTTCGTGCCGCTGGAGCTGCCGGTCGAGCGGCTCGGCGAGCGGGCGGGGCTGGTGCGGCCGCCGGTCGACCGCGACCGGGCCGGGCGGGGGCACTCGGCGAAGCCGCTGGCGCAGGGCCGCGCGCTGATCGGGCGGCTGCTGCTGGCGATCACCGCGACCGGGAACGGGTCCGTCCTGACCGAGACCCCGCTGACCGGCCTGATCGTCGAGGACGGCCGGGTCGCGGGCGTCGAGGCGGGCGGCCGGAGGATCCGCGCCGCGCGGGGCGTGCTGCTGGCGGCGGGCGGGTTCGAGGCGTCCGCCGACCTGCGGGCGGCGCGCGGCGTGCCGGGCGGCGCCGGCTGGACGATGGCCCCGGACGGCGCGAACACCGGCGACGCGATCGAGGCGGCCGTGCGGATCGGCGCGGCCACCGGCCTGCTCGACCAGGCGTGGTTCTGCCCCGGCCTGCTCACCGCCGACGGGCGGCCCGCGTTCACGCTCGGGTTCCGGGGCGGGCTGATCGTGGACGGCTCGGGCCGCCGCTTCGCCAACGAGTCGCTCCCCTACGACCAGATGGGCCGGAAGATGGCCGCCGCCGAAGGACCGTTCCACCTGATCTTCGACGCACGGTCGGACGGGCTGCCCGCGATCTCCGTCCCGCCGCTGGCGGCCGACGAGCAGGTGGCGTCCGGCCGCTGGGTCCAGGCCGGCTCGATCGGCGACCTCGCCGCGAAGACCGGCCTGCCCGCCGACGCGCTGACCGCGACCGTCGAGCGCTTCAACGGCTTCGCCGCCCAGGGCGCCGACGACGACTTCCACCGCGGCGAGGACCCCTACGACCTGTACTTCTCCGGCGGGAGGCCGTGCGTCGTCGCCGTCGACCAGGCCCCGTACTTCGCGGCGGAGGTCGTGCTGAGCGACCTCGGGACGAAGGGCGGGCTGCGCACCGACGCCGACGCCCGCGTCCTGGACGGCGAGGGCCGCCCCATCCCCGGCCTCTACGCCGCCGGCAACACCAGTGCCTCGTTCACCGGCCCCGTCTACCCGGGGCCGGGCGTTCCGATCGGGTCGGCCATGGCGTTCGCCTACCGCGCCGTCCAGCACATCAGGAGGGACCACACGTGAAGATCATGGGAAGGGTCGCGGTCGCGGCCGTCACCTGCGCGGCGGCGGCCGGGATCGCCGCCGTCCCCGCGCAGGCGGCGCCCGCACAGCGCGGCAAGCTGCTGAGCAGCCGCCCGCTGGCGAACGCCGCGGCGCTGCCGAGCGCGTCCGCGAACCGCTTCGTCACCTACGTCTCCGAGGGCGTGGGCGGGAAGCCGATCACGGTGTCGGGCACGGTCGCCGTGCCGAAGGGCACCCCGCCGCCCGGCGGCTGGCCGGTGCTGAGCTGGGCGCACGGCACCACCGGCACCGCCGACCGGTGCGCGCCGTCCGCCGACACCGCGGACGGCCCGGCGCACGACTACCTGTCGGTCACCGAGCAGTACCTGGACAAGTGGGTCGCGAACGGGTTCGCGGTCGTCCAGACCGACTACGAGGGCCTCGGCACGCCCGGCGGGCACCCGTACATGCACGGCGCCAGCGAGGCCAACACCGTCACCGACATCGTCCGGGCCGCCCGCAAGGCCGACCACCGCATCGGACGCGACTGGTACGTGGCCGGGCACAGCCAGGGCGGCCAGGCGACGCTCTACACGGCGGCGGCCGCGCAGAAGCCCCGCGACGTGCGGCTGAAGGGCGCTGTGGCGATCGCGCCGGGCTCCCTGATGAGCCAGACCGCGCAGTACGTCAAGGCGCAGTACCCCGGCGCCGAGATCGCGCTGCCGTTCCTGTTCGTCCTGCTGAACGGGGCGAACGCGGCCGACCCGGCGTTCGTCCCCGAGGACCTGCTGACCGGCGACGCCGCCGCCGTCGCCAAGGCCGGCCGCACGGACGCGTGCCTGCTCCAGCTCAAGCAGCTCAGCAAGAACCTGGCGCTGGACAACGTGTTCCGCCCGGACGCCGACCTCACGCGTTTCGAGCGGTACTACGACTCGCAGGAGGCGCTCGGCCTGACCATCAAGGTCCCGACGCTGGTCGTCCAGGGCACCGCCGACCGCGAGGTCTCCCCCGCCGCGACGCAGAACATCGTCGGCGACCTCTGCAAGCGCTACGGGAGCATCGCCTACCGGCCGTTCGAGGGAGCCGACCACCGGGGCGCCATCCCGGCGTCCTTCGACGCGGCCCTGCGGTTCGCCAAGTCCGTCCAGAACGGCGAAACCCCGCCCACCACCTGCTGACCAGCACGGGCATCCAGACGGAAGCAGCATGTGAGGGCGCGCATGATGCGCGCCCTCACGGCGGTTTGACCGAATCCCGATCCTCCTCGGGTAGCGCGGGCGACCGGCACCGGTAACACAATGTGGTCGAACGCATTCACTGTGTATGCGGTGGTCTGCCGTCGCGCACACGATCGAGGAGGACCGAGCATGACCACATCGGGGCTCACCCGGACCTGCGCCGGCGTCGCCTGCGCGGCGGCGGTACTGATCGGGACGGCGCTCCCGCCGGAAGTGGCGTCCGCCGCGGAGAACCACCCCAAGACCCGGCAGAACACGCTCACCGCGATGCACGGTGAGGCCATGGCGCACGCGAGCTACCACTTCTACGCCGGACAGGCCGGTCACGAGCATCTGGGCGAGCCGCGCCGCCTGTTCACCGACGCCGCGCGTACCGAACTCCACGACCACTTCACCAAGGAGGCGCGCCTCATCCACTTCGTCCACGGTGACGCGGCGAACCTGCGCGAGAGCATCAAGGGCGAGCGGGAGGAGGCGACGCGCATGTACCCGCGCTTCGCCCGCGAGGCGCGGGCGGACGGGGACCACGACGCGGCCCGCCTGTTCACCGAGATCGCCGGCGACGAGCGGCGGCACGCCCGCGATTTCGCGAAGGCGCTCAACGCGATCACGCACCACGGCGGGCACATCCCCGCCGGGCAGAAGGCCGACCCCGTCCGGGTCGTCGCGGGCCGGCCGAAGGTCCGGTCGAAGCGGACGCTGCGCAACCTGGAGACCGCGATGCGCGGCGAGGCGTTCGCGAACGCGAAGTACACCCTGTACGCCGAGCACGCGAAGGCCCGCAACCCGAAGCTGGCCCGGCTGTTCCAGCGCGCCGCCGCGGTGGAGCTGACCGAGCACTTCGCCGGCGAGGCCGTACTCGCCGGGTTCGTCCACAACACCGCGGACAACCTGCGCCGGAGCATCGCCGGGGAGACCTACGAGGCCACGAAGATGTATCCGGGCTTCGCCCGCACCGCGCGGGCCGAGGGCGACCGGAAGGCCGCGCGGCTCTTCACGGAGATCGCCGGGGACGAGGCCGCGCACGCGCGGGCGTTCAAGCGGGCGCTCCGGCACCTGCACGACCGGCGCGGCGGCTCCTGACCCGCCTCTCCCTAACGGGCGTCCGGCGCACGCCGCCACCGGTGGCGTGCGCCGGATCTAGACCAGGTTGTCCTCGACCTTGAGGCCGAAGACGCCGCGGCCCCACATGGACAGGGCGTGCTCGACGTCGTTGGCCACGTGGACGCTGCCGGCGTGGGCGTCCCGCCAGGCGCGCTCGATGACGTTGCCGCGGTGCAGCGAGTTGCCGCCGGCGGTCTTGAACAGGATGTCGATCGCCTCGATCGCGCGCTCGGTGCCGCGGACCTGGTCGCGGCGGGCGCGCAGCCGCAGCTCCATCGGGATCTTCTCGTTGCGGGCCGCGTACTCGTGGATCTCCCGGACGTTCCGGTCGGTCTGCAGGATCGCGGCGTCGATCTCCGACGCGGCGCGCGCGACCGCGACCTGGGCATGCGGGTCCTCGACGAAGCGGCCGCCGCCGAGGCTGAGCCGGATACGGTCGCGCATCCTCGCCACGTAGTGGTCGTGGCAGCCGGCCGCCATGCCGATCACGCTGGCCGCGACGGTGCTGGTGAAGATCGTCCCGAACGGCATCCGGTACAGCGGGCCGGTGTTGACCTTGCGGCCCGGGTTGCGCAGCTGCGCCTGCTCGAAGTTGCGCATGGCCCGGTGGGACGGCACGAACGCCCGCTCCACCACGATGTCGTCGCTGGCGGTGCCGCGCAGGCCCATCGAGTCCCAGACCTCGCGGATCTCGTAGTCCTGCTTCGGGACGAGCACCGTCATGAAGTCGACCGGGCGGCCCTCCGCGCCGACGACGAGCGCGCCGAGCAGCGCCCACGAGACGAACTCGACGCCGGACGAGAACGACCAGCGGCCGGTCAGCTCGTAGCCGCCGTCGACCGGGGTGAGCCGGCCGATCGGCGCGTAGGACGAGGAGACGAGGGTGTCGGGCCCGGCCCCCCACACCTCGCGCTGCGCCTCGTCGGCGAACAGGCCGAGGTGCCAGGAGTGGACGCCGAGGATCGCGGCGACCCAGCCGGTCGACCCGCACGCGCCGGAGATCTCCCGGACCACCTCGTAGAAGGCCACCGGGTCGCCCTCGGCGCCGCCGTACCGGGCGGGCTGCAGCATCCGGAACACCCCGGCGGCGGTCAGCTCGCGGATCGTCTCGGCGGGGATGCCCCCCTTCTCGTCCACGGACCGGGCCCGCTCGGCGATGCCCGGCAGCAGCTCGCGCACGGCGTCCAGGACCTCGTTGCTCATCCCTGCTCCCGTCTTCCTGATACGGCTTCTGCAGGAGACCATGCTGCCGTGCCGCCGCGAGGGCGGGCGTCCCGGCCACCGGGACTCACCGGCCGGGACGGTGACCTGCGACCTAACGTTCGATTTACCCAGCCATCGCCGAAGGGATGATCCACGTGACCGCAACCGAGTCGGACGCCGTCCGCGCCATCGAGGCGGAGGCGATCTCCCGCCGTTTCGCCCGGGGATGGCACTGCCTCGGGCTGGCCGAGACCTTCAAGGACGGCAAGCCCCACACGGTCCACGCGTTCGGCCAGAAGCTCGTCGTGTTCACCGGTGAGGACGGGAAGACCAACGTCCTGGACGGCTACTGCCGGCACATGGGCGGCGACCTGTCCCAGGGCACCGTCAAGGGCAACGAGATCGCCTGCCCCTTCCACGACTGGCGCTGGGGCGGCGACGGGCGCTGCAAGAAGATCCCGTACTCGCGCCGCGTCCCGCTGCGCGCCCGCACCGCCGCGTGGCCGACGATGGAGCAGGACAAGCTGCTGTTCGTCTGGAACGACCCGGAGGGCAACCAGCCCCCGGCGGACGTCACGATCCCGGTGATCGAGGGCGCGACCCGCGACGACTGGACCGACTGGCGCTGGACGGAGCAGGTGGTCCACACCAACGCCCGCGAGGTCATCGACAACGTGGTCGACATGGCCCACTTCTTCTACATCCACCAGTCGTTCCCGACGTACTTCAAGAACATCTTCGAGGGCCAGACCGCCACGCAGATCATGAAGGGCGTGACCCGGGAGGACTCCCGCCGCAGGCGCGAGGGCTCCGGCGGCGGCGGGCCGCGGATGCTCGGCAACACCTCCGTGGCGTCCTACCACGGCCCCTCCTTCATGATCGACGAGCTGACGTACCACTACGAGGGGTACGACCTGAACTCGGTCCTGATCAACTGCCACTACCCGATCGACGAGAACTCGTTCTCGCTGCACTCGGGGATCATCGTCCAGCACAGCGACGCCCTCCCGCCGGAGGCGGCCGAGGCGACCGCGCAGAAGCTGTCGGAGTTCATCCTGATCGGCTTCCAGCAGGACGTCGAGATCTGGAAGAACAAGACCCGCATCGACAACCCGCTGCTGTGCGAGGAGGACGGCCCCGTCTACCAGCTGCGCCGCTGGTACGAGCAGTTCTACGTGGACGTCGCCGACGTCAAGCCGGAGATGACCGACCGGTTCGAGTTCGAGATCGACACGACCCGTCCGGTGGAGTCGTGGAAGAAGGAGGTCGAGGAGAACCTCGCGCGCCTGGACGCCGAGGGGGCCTCGGCGTGACGACACGCCAGGACGAGCGCCTCCTGGACGGCCCGCTGGTGCCCGTCTCCTGCCGCCGCTGCGCCGCCGAGGTGCTGGTGCGCAAGTCGAGCTGGGAGCAGACGAGCATCCAGTGGAACGCCGCCGCGCGGGCCGCGTGCGTGAACCTCGCCGAGGACCCGCACGAGACCTGCCCGGCGCTGCGCTCGGCGATCCAGGAGGCGGCGCTGACCGGCGCCGTCCAGGTGGTCGAGTGACCGGACGGCTGGCCGGCCGCGTCGCGGTCGTGACGGGCGCGGGCGACGGCATCGGACGCGGCGTGGCGCGCCGCTTCGCCGCCGAGGGCGCCCGCGTCCTGGTGGCGGAGCTGAACGCCGGCAGCGGCGCGGCGGTGGCGCGCGAGCTGGCCGCGGAGTTCGGCGCCGAGGCGCGGTTCGTCCGGACGGACGTGACCGACAAGGCGCAGGTCCACGGCATGGTCGCGGCGGCCGTCGAGGCGTGGGGCTCGGTCGACGTCCTGGTCAACAACGCCTGGGGCGCCGGCACGGTGAGCCGCGTCGAGACCAAGACCGACGAGCAGCTCGCCCGCGGCTTCGCGATGGGCTACTACGGCCCGCTGTGGGCGATGCAGGCCGCGTTCCCCCACATGAAGGCGCGCGGGTGGGGGCGCGTCATCAACATGTGCTCGCTGAACGGGGTCAACGCCCACATGGGGACCCTGGAGTACAACTCGGCCAAGGAGGCCCTCCGGACGCTGACGCGCACGGCCGCCCGCGAGTGGGCGCCGACGGGCGTCGTCGTCAACGCGATCTGCCCGGGCGCCAAGAGCGCGGCGTTCCGGCGGATGGCGTCCGAGCACCCGGAGATCGAGGCCGCGGCCGACCGCGCCAACCCGATGGGCCGCCTCGGCGACCCGGAGACCGACATCGCACCGGTGGCGGTGTTCCTCGCGTCCGAGGACGCCCGCTACCTGACCGGCAACACCCTGTTCGCGGACGGCGGCGCGCACGTCAACGGCGTCGCCTGGACCCCGGACCTGGACGGAGAGCAATGATCGACACCTATGGCCCGTGGGCCGTCATCGCCGGCGGCTCGGAGGGGGTCGGCGCCGCGTTCGCACACCGCCTCGCCGACGCGGGCCTGAACCTCGTGCTGATCGCCCGCAAGCCGGGCCCGCTGGCGGAGACCGCCGCCGCGGTCCGGGCGAAGGGGGTGGAGGTCCGCACGGTGGAGCTGGACCTGATCTCCCCCGACCCGCTGAAGAAGGTCCGCGAGGTCACCGACGGCCTGGACGTCGGCCTGATGATCTTCAACGCGGGCGCGAACAGCTACGGCCACGAGTTCGTCACCGGCGACCTGGAGCGCTTCCAGGGCGTCATCGACCTGAACATCACCGCGCAGCTCGCGTTCACCCACCACTTCGGCGCCCTGATGAAGGAGCGGGGCCGCGGCGGCCTGCTGCTCGTCGGCTCCCTCGCCGGGTACATGGGGCAGGCGCAGATCAGCATCTACTCCGCCGTCAAGGCGTTCGGCCGCGTCTTCGCCGAGGGCCTGTGGCTGGAGATGCGCGAGCACGGGGTGGACGTCCTGGAGCTCGTCCTCGGCGTGACCCGCACCCCGGCGATGGAACGCGCCGGCCTCAACATGGACATGCCGGGCCTGAACGTCGCCGAGCCCGACGACATCGCCCGCGAGGGCCTGGAGCACCTGAAGGACGGCCCGGTCTGGGTCGCGGGCGGCAACTACGAGGCGGCGCGGAAGCGGGCGGGCTTCCCCCGCGACCGCAAGGTCCTCGGCGCCCACGAGGCGATGAAGCGGATGCTGCCCGACCCGTCCTAACCACCTTCGACGTGCGCCTCGTAGAGGCGTTTGAGCAGCCGGTTCAGCTGCAGGCGGTCATCGCGGCCCAGGGGTTCCAGGAAGTCCTCCTGCTCCTGGGCCGCTCTGCTCGCGAGGTCCCGGACGAGGGCCGTCCCCTCCTCGGTGAGCGCGATGAGGCGGCGCCGGCGGTCGGTGGCGTCGGTCCGGCGCTCGATGAGGCGCCTGCGGGACAGCGGGTCGAGGACGGCGACGATGTTGCGCGCGTCCACGGCGACGAGTTCGGCGAGTCGCCGCTGGCCCGTCGAGCCGCGTTCGTCGAGGGTGAAGAGGACCGCGTACTGGCCTTGCGTCAGGTCATGGGCGGCCAGGAAGGCCGTCCATGAGCGGGCCGTGAGCGACCCCACGCGGGCCAGCAGGAACCCGGTTCCACGTTCGTAGCGAGGGCCGTCCACGGCGTCCATCATATTCGACATGATGCATGTGCTCTGATAGACATGAATCATGTCTATTATCTCGGTGGACGGCCGGTCGCTGCATGTCGAGGAGTCGGGAGACCCGTCCGGGCGGCCCTACCTGTTCCTGCACGGCTGGCCCGAGTCGTGGCGGACGTGGAAGCCCCTGATGGACGCCGCCCCGCCCGACGCGCGCGTCATCGCCCTCGACCTGCCCGGCATCGGCGGCTCGACGGGCGGCGCGGACGGGTCGAAGGCGGGGCTGGCGTCCGTGGTGCACGCCCTGGTCGAGCAACTGTCCCTGACCGATCTCACACTGGTCGGGCACGACGCCGGGGGAATGGTCGCCTACGCGTACCTGCGCCGGTATCCCGTGGCCCGCGCGGTCATCATGAACACGGTGATCCCCGGGGTCGACCCGTGGAGCGACGTCCTGCGGAACCCGTACATCTGGCACTTCGGGCTGAACTCGGTCCCCTCCCTGCCCGAGACCCTCGTGCGCGGGCGGCAGGCCGAGTACTTCGACTACTTCTACGACGTGCTGTCGGTGGACCCGTCCAGGATCACCCCCGAGTCGCGCGCCGCCCACGTCGCCGCCTACGAGAGCGACACCGCGCTGACGGCCGGTTTCGACCTCTACCGGACCTTCGCAAAGGACGCCGGGGACAACGCCGCGCTCACCGAGCCGACCACGACACCCGTCCTCTACCTGCGAGGCGACGGCGAGCACGGCGCCATGCCGGGCTACGCGGCCGGCTTCCGCAAGGCCGGAATCGAGAACCTGACGACCGCGATCATCGAGGACGCGGGCCATTTCGCCCAGGAGGAGCAGCCGGACCAGGTGTGGGCGCTCATCGCCGCCTTCGCCGGCGGGCCGGAGTGAGGGTCAGCCCCGCCGCAGCCCGGCCATGATCGCTCGGAGCACGCCGGCCGCCTCGTCCCGGGCCCGGGCCGGGTCGGGGGCGGCCCCGGCGGTCATGGCCGCCTCGCACAGCGCGCTGAACAGCAGGCGCGTGAGCATGTCGATCGCGTCGACCGCGAGTTCGCCGGCCGCCGCCAGATCCTTCAGGAGCGCGCGGACGGCGGACAGCCCCAGTTCCGCGTCGAGCTCCCGGCACCGTTCGACGCCCAGCGCCGCCGGGGCCTGCTGCAGCAGGGAGCGGTGCGCGGCATCGGCGACCGTCCCGTCCATGTAGGCGTCCAGGGCGGCCATGAGCCGCTCCCACGGGGTGTCGTGCCGGGCCGCCGCCGCGACGACCGCCTCCACCAGCCGGTGCTGGCCCTCGGTGAACACCGCCTCGAACAGGTGGGCCTTGTCGGTGAAGTGGTAGTACACCGACCCCTTGCCGACGCGCGCCGCGTCGGCGACGTCGTCGATCGTGGCGGTCGCGAAGCCCCGCTCGGTGAACAGCTCCCGCGCGGCCTGGAGCACCGCGCCCCGGGTGAGTTCCCTGTATTCGGCACGGCGGCTCTTGACGGACATGCCGACCAGATTACAGTCTTCGACCATGAGTCAGTTTTCGACTGTCAGTCATGAAGAGCTGGAGACGGTCGCGGGCTCCGGCACGTTCGTCCCGCACGACCGGCCCGACCGGCTCACCGGACTGCTCGCCGGCTTCCTCTCGCGAAGGGCGGCCCGATGACGCCGGACGAGTTCCCCGCCGTCTTCGCCGAGGGCTGGGCGCTGCCCAAGCCGGACGCGTTCCTCGGCCATTTCCGGCCGCTCATCCACGGCGAGGCGGTCTTCACCCAGCCGATGTTCCCCGACGCGCACGGGCTCGCCGAGGTCGAGCGCATGTTCCGGCGGCTGTTCGCCCTGTTCCCCGACATGGACCTGACCGTCCGGACCAGCGCGGTGCAGGGCGGCACCGTGTTCATCGAGTCGGACTGCGCCGCGACCCTCGGGCGAAAGCCCGTCCGTTTTCGGGTCTGCGACCGGTTCGCGCTCGCCGACGGGACGATCCGGGCCCGCGCCTCCTACTCCGATCCGCTTCCCGTCCTGCTCACCGGTATCCGCCGCCCGTCCTGCTGGCCGCGACTGCTCCGCTCCCGCACGGCTTGACCTCAAGGTTGCTTGAGGTCTTAGCGTCGTCCCTGATCACTGATGAAGGGGGACGTCATGAAGGCGATGGGATTCGACGAGCCGGGCGGGCCGGACGTGCTGAGGCCGCTGGAGCTGCCGGCGCCCGAGCCGGGACCGGGCGAGGTGCGGGTCCGGGTGCGGGCCGCCGGGGTGCAGCCCTACGACCTGGCCATCCGGGAGGGATGGACGCCGCCCGGGACGCCGGAGGGCTTTCCGCGCGTCCCCGGCAACGAGTTCGCGGGCGTGGTGGACGAGGTGGGCGCGGGCGTCGCCACCGTCCGGCCGGGCGAGGAGGTGCTGGGCTTCTGCCGTCTCACCGCCTACGCCGAGTACGTCGTCGTCCCGGCCGACGCGGTGACGGCCAAGCCCGCGAGCATGCCGTGGGACGTGGCGGGCGGCTTCCCGGCCGCCGTCATGACTCCGCACATCGCGCTGGAGGAGATGGCGATCGGGGAGGGCGACACCCTGCTCGTCCACGCCGCGGCGGGCGGTGTCGGGACGGTCGCCGTCCAGCTCGCCCGCATCGCCGGCGCGACGGTCATCGGGACCGCCCGCGAGGCCAACCACGACTACCTCCGCTCGCTCGGCGCGATCCCCGTCACCTACGGGGACGGGCTGGAGGAGCGCGTGCGCGCCCTGGCGCCGGACGGCGCGGACGCCGCCCTGGACGGCGCCGGCGGCGATGCCCTGGACGTGTCGCTCGACCTGGTCAAGGACCGGACCCGCATCTTCACGCTGGTCGACCACGCGCGCGCCGCCGACCTCGGCGTGCGGACGATCCCGCCCACGAAGCGGTCGGTGCTCCGCATCGCCGAGGCCGCGCGCTTCTACGACGAGGGCCGCCTGCGCATCCACGTGCGGGCGTCCTTCCCGCTGGAGCGTGCCGCCGACGCGCACCGCGAGGTCGCCACCGGCCACGGCCGCGGCAAGGTCGTCCTGCTGACCTGACCGGCGGCACAGGTCCGTGGTCAGCCGTCGTCCTCGACACGGGTCATGCCGAACCGGCCGGACGCCTCCAGGTCGCGGTAGGCGGCCACCTCGCGGCGCCGCGTGTTCTCAAGCGAGCCGACGGTCGCCGGCAGCGTGGCGTCCTCGTCCTGGACGAGCGCGGAGCAGCGGTCGAGGAACTCCGTCCAGGTCGGGGTCCTCGTTGACGGCGCGGTAGCCGAGGGCATCGATCGGTCTCGTGGATCGCCCTCAGGCCCTCGGCCAGGCCGGCGCCGAGTTCCGCGACCGCCGAAGCGGAGAACGCACCGTGCTCGGTGACGAGCCAGGGCGGATCGGCGTCGGCGCGGGCGTCCACCACCTGCACTGTGTGGACGCCGCCGACGCGGCGCACCGCCGCGACCCCCCCGCGAACCGCCGCTTCCACAAGGGCGGGCGGATGTCCGCCGGACGGGAGGGGCCTCTCAGGTCAGTTCGTAGGTGCCGTCGCGGTACTCGTAGACGGGGTCGGGGGTGTTCCAGGCCGCGTCGCGGAGGGTGCGTTTGATGACCTTGTTGGTGGGGGTGCGGGGCAGGGCGTCCACGAGGCGGATGTAGCGGGGCGTCCACTTCGTGCCCAGGTCCGGTTGGGCCGCCAGGAAGGCGGTAAAGGACGCGGGGTCGAAGGCGCGGCCCTCGGCGAGCGTCACGGCGGCCATCACCTGGTCGCCCACGTGCGCGTCCGGGACGGCGTAGACGGCGACGTCGGTGAAGGGCTCGTAGCGGGCCAGGAGGCGTTCGACGGGGGCGGCGGCGAAGTTCTCGCCGTCCACGCGCAGCCATTCGTCGTCGCGGCCGGCGAAGTACCAGTAGCCGTCCTCGTCGCGGTAGGCGAGGTCGCCCGACCAGGTCCAGCCGTTGCGGACGCGCCGCGCCGTCGCCTCCGGGTTGTTGTAGTAGCCCTCGAACTTGCCGGCGCCGTTGGTGTCGACGATCTCGCCGATGGCCTCCGCGGCGTTGAGCAGCGTGCCGTTCTCGTCGAACTTGGCGCGCGGGCATTCCTGGAGCGTGTCCGGGTCGATGACGAGGGTCCCGACCTCGGCGACGCCCAGCGAGCCCCGGGGCGTGCCCGGGACGCGGTTCAGCCGGATCTCGCCCTCGCTGGACCCGTAGGAGTCGATGACCCTGCAGCCGAAGCGGCGCGCGAACTCGGCGATGTCGCGCTCGTTCGCCTCGTTGCCGAACGCGATGCGCAGCGGGTTGTCGGCGTCGTCCGGCCGCTCCGGGGTGGCCAGGATGTAGTTGAGGGGCTTGCCGACGTAGTTGAAGAACGTGACGCCGTGGCGGCGGACGTCCGGCAGGAAGCCCGAGGCGGAGAACTTGCGGCGCAGCACGATGCGGCCGCCCGTCGCGACGGCGGGCGCGATCCCGGCCATCAGGGCGTTCGAGTGGAACATCGGCATGACGACGTAGAAGACGTCGTCGCGGGTGAGCGCGCGGCGGTCGCGCTGCTGGACGGCGATCCGGCCGAGCCTGCCCTGCGAGCAGATGACGGCCTTGGGCGCCGAGGTCGTGCCGGAGGTGAAGACCAGCGAGAAGATCGTCTCCGGGGAGACGGTGACGGGCGGCGCGGGCTCGGCGGCGGCCAGGGCGTCGCGGTAGCCGGGGGTGTCGACGGTGAGCGTCCGAATGTCGGCGAGGCCGTCCAGCAGTGGCGCGCGGGACGTCTCGGTGACCAGCAGCCCGCAGTCGGTGTGCGCGATGTCGCGGGCCAGTTCGGCGCCCCGGCGGGTCGGGTTCAGCTCGACGACCGGGATCCCGGCGAGCGCCAGGCCGAGCAGCCAGAACAGGTGCTCGGGGCCGTTCTCCAGGAACAGCCCGGCGTGGCCGCGCAGCCCGCGGACGAGCCCCGCGCGGCGCCGGGACTCGGCGACGACCTCACGCCACGTCCAGGACGCGTCCTCGAAGGCCAGGGCCGTGCGGTCGTCGCCGGCGCGGGCCGCGACCAGCTCCGCGAACGCGGTCTCGCGGCCCGGGCGGTCGTCGCCCAGGACGGCGGTCTTCTCCTGTTCCACGCCGACCACGGTGGCCACCGCGGGCACCGACTGTGATCCAGATCCCACTCAGCGGGACCGGGGGTGCACCCGATGCGGACTGCCCTGTTTATGTCGTTCCGGCCCGACATAAAGGCAGCAGGAGGACCGTGAAGACTTCCGGGAAGAGCCGCCGCGCCGCCGGGCTCCTCGCCGTCGCGGTGATGGCGTCGGCGTGCGCGTGGCAGAGCGGCGGCGAGGGCCGGGACGCCGGCGCCGGGAAGCCCGCCGAGTACAGGGTCGGCATGATCGGCGACGCCGGGGGCGGGCGGCCCGCCGAGGGCGGCACGATGACGTTCGCGGCCTACGCCGAGGCCGGGCTGCTCGACCCCGCCGAGACGATCGTCGCGGGATCGACGGGCGGCGTCGAGATGGCCGCCATCTACGACGTGCTCATGCGCTGGGACGGCAAGACCGGCGAACTCCACCCGCAACTCGCCAAGGACCTGAAGGCGAACGGCGACGCCACCGAGTTCACGCTCAGCCTCCGCGACGGTGTCACGTTCAGCGACGGGACGCCGCTGGACGCGCAGGCCGTCAAGTGGAGCATCGAGCGCTACGTCAAGAAGGGCGCCGACGAAGCGGCGCTCTGGAAGAACAACGTCACGGCCGTCGAGACCCCCGACGACCTGACCGTGGTGTTCAAGCTCGCCCACAAGTGGCCGACGTTCCCGTTCATGCTCACCACCGGGCCCGGGATGATCGTCGCGAAGTCGTCCGACGCGAAGGGGAAGTTCACCCCGGTCGGCGCGGGCGCGTTCACGTTCGAGAGCTACAAGCCGAAGGAAGAGACCGTCCTGAAGGCGCGGGCCGGCTACTGGGACGGCAAGCCGCACCTGGACCGCGTCCGGATGGTCTACGTCGACGACCCGAACGCCGCGCTGGACACGCTGAACACCGAGCGGATCCAGTCGGCGTTCCTGCGGGACCCGGTCGTCGTCCAGAAGGCGCTGAAGGACGGCAAGCACGGCTACCTGAGCATGGTCGCGCTCGGCAACGTCGCCGTCATCAACGCGACCCCCGGCCATCCGGGCGCCGACCCGCGCGTCCGCAAGGCCATGCACTACGCCATGCAGCCCGAGGTCATCTACCGGCGCGCCTACCCCGGGACGGGCCTCGCGAGCAACGCGCTCTTCCCCGAGTTCTCCGTCTGGCACACCGGCGTCAAGCCGCTCCCCTACGACCCGGACAAGGCCCGCGAGCTGCTCAAGCAGGCGAAGGCGGACGGCTACGACGGCAAGGTCACCTGGCTGGACGCGCAGGACCCCGCGTCCCGCACGACGGCCCTCGCCGCCAAGGCGATGCTGGAGAACGTCGGCTTCGACGTCGAACTCGACCTGGTCCGCTCGATCGCCGACCAGATCACGAAGGTGTCGGTCCGCAAGAGCTACGACGTGTCCGGCTGGGGCATCAGCTGGCGCGAGGCGGGCCCGTTCGGGCGCATGTACGCGACGCTGCACGGCAAGGGCAACCTCACGGTCGGGATGCCGACGACGCCGAAGATGTCCGCGCTGATCGAGGAACTGCGGGGCGCCGCGTCGCTGGAGGACCAGCGCGCCGTCATGGGCCGCGTCCAGGAGCAGTGGAACGAGGACGTCCCCGCGCTGGTGTTCGGCCCGCAACCCGAACTCGTCGCCTGGACGGACGACGTCCACGGCGTCGTCGGCACCGTCAACAGCATGGTCCTGCTCGATGACGCGTGGATAGCGAAGGGCTAGAAGATGGCGCGTGATCTTGTGCGGCGGCTCGTCGAGCTGGTGCTGGTCCTGCTGATCGTGAGCATGGGCACGTTCGCGCTGGTGGACCTGATGCCGGGCGACCCCGCGGTGGTGGTGCTCGGCGAAGGCCACACGGCGGCGGAGTACGCGGCGCAGCGGGAGGCGATGGGGCTGACCGACCCGCTGCCCGTCCGGTACGGGACGTGGCTCGGGGACGCGCTGACCGGCGACCTCGGCACCTCGTTCGTCCCGCCGAACAGCGAGGTCGCCGACCGGGTCGCGGCGGCGCTGCCGGTGAGCGCCGAGCTGGCGGTCCTCGCGATGCTGATGGCGCTGCTGCTGGCGGTGCCGCTGGCGATGTGGTCGGCGTACCGGGCCGGCGGCCTGGTCGACCGGATCGTCAGCGCCGGGACGTTCGGGATCCTGTCGGTGCCGAGCTTCCTCGCCGGCATGCTGCTGATCGCGCTGTTCGCCGAGCGGCTCGGCTGGTTCCCCCGGCTGGAGTGGGCGCGGCTCGGCGACGGGATCGGCGACAACCTCTACCACGCGTTCCTCCCGGCGCTGACGATCGCGCTGATGGAGACGGCGACGTTCACCCGCGTGCTGCGCGGCGACCTCATCACGACGCTGCAGGAGGACTTCATCCTGTCGGCGAAGGCGAAGGGGATGACGCCGGTCCACGTGCTGGTCAGGGACGCGCTGCGCCCCTCGTCGTTCTCGCTGATCACGCTGATGGGGATCAGCCTGGGCCGGCTCATCGGCAGCACGGTGATCGTGGAGTACCTGTTCGCGCTGCCCGGCATGGGCACGCTGATCATCGGCGCGGCGGACGCCGGCGACGTGCCGATGGTGCAGGGCGCGGTGCTCGTGATCGCGCTGATCTACGTGCTGGTGAACGCGCTGATCGATCTGTCCTACGGCCGGCTCGACCCACGAATCAGGCGGGCACATGTCTGACATCTCCGTAGCGCCGGCCGCGTCGCGGCCGGCGGGCCGCTGGTGGGGCGGGGCCCTGGCCGCCGCAGGGCTCGCCGTGTTCGGGCTGTCGGTGACGGTCCTCGCGGGCGACGGCTGGACGCAGGCCGCCGCGGTCGTCGCGGGCCTCGCCGCCGCCTACGCCGGCCTGAACGCGGCCGGGCGGGACCTGTTCGGCGCCTCCTTCGACCTCATGTTCTGGCTGTGCGCGGTGTGGCTCGTCCTGCTGGTCGGGGCGGCGGTCCTGGCGCCGGCGCTGCCGCTCGGCGAGCACCAGGACATCGTCAAGACGCTCGGGACGCCCGGCATGGCCGTCCCCGACCTGTCCACCTCGCACCCGCTCGGCACCAACAACTTCGGCCTCGACCAGCTGTCCCGCGTCGTGTACGGGGCGCGGTCGTCGCTCGTGGTGTCGCTCGGCGCGGTCGCGATCGGCATCGTCGTCGGCGGGACGGTCGGGATCGTCGCCGGCTACTTCGGGCGCGCCACCGACGCGGGCGTCGGGGTGCTGACGAACGCGCTGCTCGCCGTGCCGCCGCTGATCCTGCTCATCGCGCTCGGCACCGTGCTGGAGCCGAACCTGCGCAACATCTCCGTCGCGCTGTCGCTGCTGGCGATCCCCAGCATGATCCGGATGGCGCGGGCGAGCACGCTGGCGTTCGCGCAGCGCGAGTTCGTCACGGCGGCGGAGGCGATCGGCGCCTCCCGGTGGCGGATCATGACGCGGGAGCTGCTGCCGAACGTGCTGCTGCCGCTCGCGTCCTACGGCATGGTGATGGTGTCGGTGCTGATCGTCGCCGAGGCGTCGCTGAGCTTCCTCGGCCTCGGCGTCCAGCCGCCCGCGCCGTCCTGGGGCAACATGATCGCCGAGGGCGAGGAGAACGACGCCTTCACCCGGTACCCGCACATCGTGCTGGTGCCCGGCATCACGCTCTTCCTGACCGTCTTCGCGTTCAACCTCATCGGCGAGAAGGCCCGCAAGCGCTGGGACCCCCGCCAGGCGAAGCTCTAGGAGCGGTTATGAACGACAGCCCCCTTCTCACGGTCGAGGACCTGCGCACCGAGATCCGCACCGCCCGGGGCCCGCTCAAGGCGGTGGACGGCGTGTCCTTCACCGTCCGCCCCGGAGAGATGTTCGGCATCGTCGGCGAGTCGGGCTCCGGCAAGTCGGTGCTCGGCCGGACCGTCATGGGCCTCTACACCTCCGGGCCGACGATGACGGTGTCGGGCAAGGTCGTGCTCGCGGGCAAGGACGTGCACGCGCTCTCGGCCGCCGGGCGCCGGCGGCTGTGGCGGTCGGAGGTCGGCATGGTCTTCCAGGACCCGTCGACCGCGCTCAACCCCGTCAAGAAGGTCGGCCGGCACCTCACCGAGGGCATGCGGGGCCTGTCCCGCGCCGCCGCCCGCGACCGGGCCGAGGAGCTGCTGCGGCTGGTCGGCATCCCCGAGCCGCGCCGCCGCCTCGGCCAGTACCCGCACGAGCTGTCCGGCGGCATGCGGCAGCGCGTCGTGATCGCGGTCGCGCTGGCCGGCGAGCCGTCGCTGCTGATAGCGGACGAGCCGACGACCGCGCTGGACGTCACCGTGCAGAAGCAGATCCTCGACCTGCTCGGCCGGCTCCAGGCCGAGCTCGGCACGGCGATCGTGCTGATCAGCCACAACCTCGCGGTCGTCGCCGGGCGCGCCGACCGGGTCGCGGTGATGTACGCGGGACGGCTCGCGGAGCTGGCCCCGGCCGAGGCGCTGTTCGGCGGCCCCCGCCACCCCTACACCGAGGCGCTGCTGGCGTCCGTGCCGCGCCTCGCCGACCCGCCGCACTCCCCGCTCCAGGCGATCGACGGCGCCCCGCCGAACATGGCGGCGCCGCCGCCCGGCTGCCGGTTCGCGCCCCGCTGCCGGTACGCGACGGCGGCCTGCGACACGGCCCCCGACCTCGTCGCGGACGGCGGCCACGCCGTCGCCTGCCACCACCCCGTCAGCATCGGAGGCGCCTGATGGCCGGCACCGGAACCACCCACCTGCGCGACGGCGAGCGCGTCCTGTCCGTCGAGGACCTCGTCGTCGAGTTCCCGGCGGGACGCGGCCGGACCGTGCACGCCGTCTCCGGCATCAGCTTCGACCTGCTGGACGGCGAGACGCTCGGCATCCTCGGCGAGTCGGGCTGCGGCAAGTCCAGCGCGGGCCGCGCCGTGATGCAGCTCCCGCCGCCCACCGCCGGCTCGGTGAAGCTGAACGGCACCGAGCTGACCGGCCTCGGCCGCGCCGCGCTGCGCGAGCGCCGCCGCCGCATGCAGATGATCCTGCAGAACCCGGTCGCCGCGCTGAACCCGCGCCGCAAGGTCGCCGACCTCGTCGCCGAGGGGCCCGTCGTGTGGGGCGGCAAGCCGGACCGGGCCGCGATCGAGGCAGCGCTGGAGGCGGTCGGCCTCGACCCGGCGACCGTATGGGACCGCCGTCCGCACGAGCTGTCCGGCGGCCAGTGCCAGCGCGTCTGCATCGCCCGCGCGCTGCTGCTCGACCCGCAGGTGCTGATCTGCGACGAGCCGGTGTCCAGCCTGGACGTGTCGGTGCAGGCGCAGATCCTCAACCTGCTGGAGGCGACGCGGGAGCGGCTCGGCCTCAGCATGATCTTCATCGCACACGACCTCGCCGTGGTGAAGAACGTCAGCGACCGGATCATGGTGATGTACCTGGGGAAGGTGTGCGAGGTCGTCCCGTCGGGCGCGCTGGCCGGGTCGGCGCTGCACCCCTACACGCGACTGCTCCTCGCCTCGGTACCGGACGCCCCACAGGACGCGGCGGAGCAGGAGCAGTCGGAACTACCGTCCCCGATCGATCCCCCGAGCGGCTGCCGCTTCCGCACCCGCTGCCCCCTCGCCACCGACCGCTGCGCCGAGGAAGAACCGAAACTACGCCAAACCGCCGACGGCCACCACGTGGCCTGCCACCTGGTCTAACGACACCCCCGCATCGACCTTCGCGCGTCCCCGCCCTCCGTCACGCCATCCGGTAGACGACCCAGGCACGACCCGCCTGCGCCGCTTTAGCGCGAAAGCCGCGTGCTTCCTCCGGCCCGTGCATGGCCTTGTACTCGCGGAACATCGTCCACAGCGCTCCCAGCCCAGTGACCGCATCAGCTGGAGCCGCCCTCCAAGCAGGGTGTGGGGCGACAAGCGCTTCCGCCTGGGCGGGGCTGTGTCCAGCCTCGATCAGCCGGGGGACGAGCAGCGCGGCATCGATCCAAGCCTGCCCCCGACATGCGAACGACCAGTCGATGACATAAATCCCCTGACCGGCGATGAGCAGGTTCCCGCTGTGCAGGTCATAGTGCAGCAGGGTCTCCCCCTGCAGTGACTCCACGGACAACCCTTCAAGAGCCTCCGCGTACATGCCCCGCCGTCGCCCGCACAGGTTCTCGCCCAACAGAGCAGCCGCCGTCTTCTGCAGAACATCCAGGTTGACCGAGACGCAGGGCAGTTCCCCGCCCGGCCCTCCGAGTCGCGACAGGGCATCGATCACGCTGGGCAGATCCGGAGACCCGGGCGCCAGGTCAGCGCTCCGCGCGCCGCCGATGAACTCGAACACCAGCAGGACCCAACCGCCGACATCGGCACACCACAGCATCCGAGGGGCCGGAACGGCCGACGCGAGCGCGAGGTTCGCCGCCTGCTCACGCGCATAGAGACGAGCGGCGGGCTCGTCGGCCGCAATCCCCTTGAGGAAGACACCGCCGGCGCCCTCCACATGAAGCCTCGCAGCCACCCCCGGCATGATCCCGCGCTCCGCGACCTCAGCCTTGAGCACCGTCCCGAACCGCTCCTCCACGGCTGCCCGCACCCCACCGGGAAGCCCCTCCCACTGAGGGTTCCCCACACTCATCCCGCCTTCGGGGAGTCGTGGCAGCCCTGGTAACACTGGCTGCAGTCACCGGCCGTCTCCCACAGGTCGGGGTCGACGTGCAGCCCAGCCTGTTCCATGGCGGCCACGGTAGCCCTGATGGAGGCTCCTCCACTGCCGGTCTCGCTCCGGTCGTCGGGCGTGTGGTGGATGAATCGGCCCGCGACGCGGTGGCAGAAGTCGGCGTACTCGCGGGTGTGGAGGACGAAGGCGTGCCATCCGACGTCCACGGACTTGGACGGGGCCAGCCCGGCGCCGGGATTGAGAGCGCACGCCATCAAGAAGGCCAACGCCTGGTGCAGAACCCGCTCGGCCTCCTCGGTGCTGACGTGCTCTTCGCGGACGATGCGGGTCACCAGCCGACCGAACAGGTCGGCGCTGATCAGTCTCTCGGGGTCGGTGGCAGCCGGACCTGGACGCGCGGTCATGACGGACATGGCCTTCTCCTCATCTGCGACCGGCGGACGGTGACTCTCCGGCCGTCCGGTGCGCCGAAGCTCATGGCAAGGACGCTAGAAAGCCGCTCATCGACCACGCCAGAGACTTGCGTGAACTTGCACACGGACTCAGAGAGCAGCGATCGCCGCCGTGATCAGACTGCGTGCGGCCCGACCGTGAACCGCCATCGAGGAGAGTTCGGAGAAGGTTCTCCGGTAAAGGTCGAGTTCGCCGGCCTGCCGCACTGTGATCTTCGCGGAGACGGTCTCGATGACGACCTGCTCCTCATCCAGGATCCAAAAACCCTCGACCGGCCACATGGCGCGAAAAACAGAGAACGGAATAATGCCGAGTGATACAGACGGAAGAGTCATGATGTCGAGCAGATGGCCCAGTTGTCCGGCCATCACGTCAACGCCGCCAAAGCTTGTGCGCAACACCGACTCCTCGATGACGACCGCAAAACGGCGGCCCCCGTCATAGAGCAGCCGTTGTCGATCGATTCTCGCTTTGGCCGCCTCGTCACCTTCACCGGGAAGCGAGAAGAAGTCGGCTATCCTGGCGAGCACTGCCCCGGCGTAGCCCTCGGTCTGCAGAAAGCCGGGCACAACACCCGGCTCGTAGATCCTGAAACTCGCGGTTTGCTCCCACAGTGGCATCACGGCATCCTGCAGGCGCTTCAGGCCGCCACGCTGCATGCGCCGCCACTCCACATAAGCCGAGTCGAGTTGGCGATTGATCGACACCAGTTCGGCCGCGACCCGTTCATCTGCTCCGCATGCCGCGCACCATGCCCTGATGTCGGAGTCTGTAACGGCCTGCCGACCGCTCTGCATTCGACTGCATTTCGACTCGTGCCAGCCGCACGCGGCCGCCACCTCCCGGGCCGATAGACCGGAATCCAGACGGATCTCCCGCAGCCGGACGGCCAGTGCCTCACGGGCCCGCTGGATGGATGATGACGGGGGGATCGACATGGATGGACGTCAGGAGGGCCGGTACTCACCGTGGTCGGTCGCCCGCTGCCACACGGCCGTGAAAGCGGTGGAGCACTGTGCGACCAAGGATTTATCGCGGGTCACTTCGTTACCGGCCCATTCTCCGTCCCCGGCGAAGTGATTCCATACAAGGACGGCAGAGTCGAAGACCCAGAAGTCGCTTGGCGGCGTCAGCAGGCCGGCGGTCCGATGGCGAGGCAGCCACCGCACCTGCTCCCCCGCCGTCAAGTTAACCGACGCCGTACATTCCCAGAGCCAGCGAGTGTAATCAGAGAGCGGCTCGGAAACTATCCGCGCCCGTCGGACATCAACCCCTCTCGAAACCGCCTTCCCGACCGTCGATATCCACCACTCATCGTTGGCATCGGTGGACACGGTTCCGGTTTCAAGCCACTCCACGAAAGCAGCATCCGCCATGTAGGCGTCACGCAACTCAAGGTGGACGGCGGAGCTGGTCGCTGCGGCGAGAAGGTCTTCAAACTTCTCGTTGGTCAGCGGCGTCCCCATCGAGCGCCTCCAAGGCCTTCAATATCATCGGCTTCATGCGCGCAGGAACTCGCACCGAGGACTCGTTCTCGGCCGTGCGGCTGTAGGACGAGATCTCAGCCAGCACGGCTGCATCGGTCTCCGTCCACCCCTGGATCACGAGTTCCCCCCTCGCACGGTCCAGGAAGACGGCCGGCGAGCCCTGGTTCTTGCTGGTGTCGTCCTTGCCGTAGAACTCCAGAGCCATGCTGACCTCCGGCACCAGCGCATGCGTCGGCTTGCATGCGACTGGATCGATCCTCCGTGCCGCCGCCCCCGCCGTCAAGCGTCCGTGCGCACACCACGACAAGCGCTCACCGCAATGGAACAGAAGAATGACCCGCAAGGCCGATGGCCGCACAAGGGCGATCACTGCGGGAACTAGAGGATGGGGATGACTTACCGCCCGAGCGGATGTCCGGTGCCCGCGGACGGAACTCCCCCGCAGACGGACCATCAGAGAACCTAGCGGCGCAGATGGTTCAACGGTCGTAGTACCCGGTCTTCACCTGCGTCAGGAAGACCGCCCAGGCCTCGGGGGTCAAGTTCAGGCGCCCAGTGGCAGGGGCCTTGCTGTCCCGCACGCCGATTCCCACCGAGAGGTCGGCGACCTCGACACATTGACCGTTGCCGCTGCTACGGCTGCTCTTCCGCCACTGAGTGCGGTGTGATGTGGTCATCCTGCTCCTCCTTGATGCCCGTCTCTCACCGCCGCGATCAAGGAAGCGGATGCGCTCGGGCTGAGCGCGTCGGCACGAAGGTGCGTGAACACCCGATTACACCCGGAAATGTCCGCTTCTTCCTCTAGGAAGCTGCTCCCGCATGACTTCGCGCCCGCCAACGACGCGCCGTGGCTGATGGTGAGCCTGCGCGGCCTCGGGCGGGGCTCGGTGTTGTACATGCACGGGCGGGCCGAGCCCGTGTTGGCGGTGCCGGTGGTATCGCGGCGGCGGTCGATGGCGCTGCTCGTCGTCCAGGACCCGGGCGGGTGGTCGTACCTGTGGGACGCCGCTCACCGGACGCCGGCGCGGTCGGCGCCGGTGGCGGCCGAACTGATCGCCGGGTGACCCGGTGATCGTGTGGGACAAGGTGTACACCGAGCGGGTGTGCTCGGGCGGTGTCCTGGACGATGTGGACCTGCTGGTCTGCGAGGTCGTCACCAACGCAGTCCGGCACAGCGCCAGCGGGTGACCCTGCTCTCGTTGTCCGCGCGGCCGCGGGTGGAGATTCAGGACGACGGCGGCTCGAAGGGAGCCAGTGGGACGAGTACGAGCGCCAGGCCGACGAGGAAGAGCCTGGTTGATGCGTTGGCGTCGCTAGGCGCGGTGGGGGCGGTTGGTCCAGCCCTGGTCGTCGGCGCGGACGAACCAGCCCGACGCGGCGAGCGTGCCACCGTCGACCGGGATCGTGTGGCCGGTGACGAAGCGGGCGTCGTCGGACGCCAGGAACGCGACGACGGCGGCGTAGTCGTCGGGCTCGCCGAAGCGGGCCAGCGGGACCCAGGTGTGCTCCAGGCCCTCGTCGTAGCCGCGCCGCATCCACTCGACGGGAGTCTGCTCGGTGTTGGCGAGGTCGGGGGCGATGGCGTTGACGCGGACGCCGTGCCGGCCGACCGCCACGGCGAGGCTGCGGGTGAACGCCGACACGCCCGCGTTGAACGCCGAGTACACCGGGTGCTGCGGGATGCCGCGGAACGCCTCGACCGTGGAGTTGTTGACGATGCTGCCGGAGCGCCGCTCGATCATGCCGGGGAGCAGCGCGTGGGTGAGCTTGAAGACGTGCAGCAGGTTCAGTTCGTAGAGGCGCTGCCACTGGTCGGGCGTGCTGTCCTGGAAGGACGGCGCGGCCGGGCGGAAGTCGCCCACGTTGTTGACCAGGACGTCGACGTGGCCCGGTATCGCCGCCACGACGTTCGCGATCGTCTCGTCCTCGACGATGTCGCCGATGACGGTGACGCAGCGCCCGCCCGCCTCCTCGATGGCGGCCTGGGCGCGGGCGGCGGCGTCCGCGTCGATGTCGTTCAGGATCACCAGGTCGCCGCCGGCGGCCAGCCGGCGGGAGATCGCGCCGCCGATGCCGAGCGCGCCGCCCGTGACGACGCTGACCCGCGGGCTCTCACTCACCGCGCCACCTCCGGACGGGACGGGTCTCGATCGAGTCGATGCGCTGCTCGCGCCGGGCGATCCGCCAGGTCTGGCCGTCCAGGCGGTAGGTGTCGGTGTAGCGGCAGTGCCAGACCTGGTCGGACACCTTGCCGTCCTCGCGGGACGTCAGGTGGTGGGCGACGCAGGCGATCTCGCCGGTGGCCGTGCCCGGCTCGGAGCCGACGTCGAACACCTGCCCGGCGAGGGCGTGGAACGTTACAGGGATGCTGTTCAGCACCGACAGCGTCGCCGTGATGGCCTCGCGTCCGGTGAAGGTGCGCACCGGGTCGAGGTCGTTCGGGGCGTCCGGCAGGACGAGCACCGCGTCCTCGGTGAACAGGGACGCCATCGCGTCGATCTCGCGGCGGTCGGCGTGGAGGGCGTACCGGGCGACCAGATCGCCGAGGGCGATCTGGTCCACGACTCCCAGCGTCATGCCAGGCCCAGGCGCTCGGCGCAGGCCGACAGCTCGTCCTTGGCCTCGTTCAGATCCGTGGTCGGGTTGCCGCGCAGGACGAGGCGGCTCGCGCCCCGGGCCGCGAGCTTCTCCGACTTCTCCGGGGTGATCCCGGCGAAGGTGTGCCCGAGCGTCAGTTCGAGGGCGTCGGGGTCGCGGTCGTTCTTCTCGGCCTCTTCCCGCATCAGCGCGATGAGGGCCTTGAGCTCGTCACCGGCGACGCCGAGCGGCTGGAGCCCGTCGCCGTAGCGGCCGGCGCGGCGCGCGGCGGCCTTGGTGTGGCCGCCGACGTGGATCGGCACGCCGCCCTCCTGAACGGGCTTCGGGTAGCTCATCGCACCCTTGAACTGGAAGAACTCCCCGTCGTGGGTCGCGCCTTCGGGGGCGGTGTCGGCCCACAGCTTGCGCAGCACCTGGAGCTGCTCGTCGGCGCGGCGGCCGCGCGAGTCGAAGTCGGCGCCGCACGCCTCGACCTCCTCGCGCATCCAGCCCATGCCGACGACCAGCCGCAGCCGCCCGCCGGACAGCGCGTCGATCGTCGCGAGCCGCTTGGCCAGCACCACCGGGTGGTGGTTGGGCAGGACGAGCACGCCGGTGGCGAGCCCGATCCGCGAGGTCTGCCCGGCGAGGAACGCGAGCAGGTCCAGCGGGTCGGGGATGTCCAGGTCGTCGGCCAGCTCCATCTTCCCGGACGTGTCGTACGGGTAGACGCTGGAGTAGCCGCTCGCCACCACCGCGTGCTCGACCGCGCCGACCGACTCGAAGCCGCAGGCCTCGGCGTGCCGGACGTACGCGCCGATCCAGGCCGGATCGGCGGTCACGCCCGCTGCGACGGGGAGCAGGACGGCGTACTTCATGCAATACCTCTCAGTTCGAAGATGCTGCGGCGGCCCGTCCGGCGCGGCGGCCGAAGAAGGTGCCGTCGCCGAGGGACGTCCCGCTGATGTAGCCCTCGCCGTGGATGCCGGCGGCCGTGCGCCCCGCCGCGTACAGGCCGGGGATCGGCTCGCCGGAGTGGTTGCGGACCTCGCCGTCCACGGTGGTGTCCAGGCCGCCGAGGGTGAACCCGGCGGCGCCCGTCCCGGCGCCGTGCCTGCCCGCGCCGAAGAACCCGTCGGCCGGGTCGATCGCCGCGAACGGCCCCTTCAGCGGGCGCAGCCACTTGGGGTCCTTGTGGAAGTAGGGGTCCTCGCCCCGCTCCGCGAACCGGTTGTAGGTCTCGACGGTCGCCTCCAGCGAGCCGGGCGGCAGGCCGAGAGACTCCTCCAGCTCGGCGAGGGTCTCCGCCGCGTGCTTGGGGCGGACGCCCCACATGTCGGCCTCGGAGATCTCGTCGTGCCCGGTCTCGTCGATGATCGCCCAGTAGGGGCCGGGCTGGTGCTGGACGGCCCGGTGGCTGAACAGGCCCGGGTAGACGTCCTCGTTGATGAAGCGGCGGCCGAGGCCGTCCACGAGCATGCCCCGGCAGATGACGGCGGGGTTGGCGGTGAGCGCGATCTCCACCGCCGCCATCCGGCGGGTCGCGGCGCCGAGCGCGGTCGCCATCCGGATGCCGGACCCGTCGCTGCTGCCGTCGCTGACCTTGTCGTGCCCGAGCAGCACCGGGGCGTGGTCGGCGAGCATCTCCTCGTTGTCGACGAACCCGCCGGAGGTGAGGACGACGCCCTTGCGCGCCCGGTACACGACCGTGTCGGCGAACTTGCGCGCGACGACGCCCGTGACGCGGCCGGAGCCGTCCACGACGAGGTTCGTGGCGTAGGTGTCCTGGTGGGTGACGGCGCCCGCCTCCGCGACGGCCGCGATCAGCTTCTCCATCAGGATCCCGCCGGCGAACATCGGGGTCTCCGGCCGGTGGCCGCGCGGCGCGGGCCGGGCGATCGTGTTGTACGGCCAGGCGTTCTCACCGAGCCACATCAGGCCGTCCTCGGTGTACGGCATCCAGCACGGCGCCTCGAACAGGCTCTCCTTGAACGGGACGCCGCGCGCGCGGAACCACTCGAAGTGCTCCACGCTGCCGTCGCAGTACAGCCGCAGCTTCTCCTCGTCGGCGTGCGGGCCGAGCGCCGCCTTGAGGAAGGCGAACATGTCGTCCGGCGTGTCGTCGAAGCCGCACGCCTGCTGCACCCGCGTGCCGCCGCCGAGGTACAGCTCCCCGCCGGACTGCGCGGACGTCCCGCCGGGGCCGCTCGACCGCTCCAGGACGAGCACGTCGGCGCCCGCCGCCGCGGCCTCGTACGCCGCGGCGGCGCCGGCCGCTCCGAAGCCGACCACGAGCACGTCGCACTCGTGGTCGAACTCGACCTCCGCGGCGCCGACCGGCTCCACCGAGGGCTTGGCCATCGGCGTCAGCCCTTCTTCCGCGGGGTGAACGCGGCCAGCGGCTCGGACCCCGACCAGTCGTGGCCCCAGTAGCTGTCCTTCGTGATCTCCTCGGCGGTGTAGTACGTCTCGTCCACGAGCATGCCCTCGCAGCCGTACTCGACGTCCCAGCCGCCGGGGGCCCGGACGTAGAACGACACCATCTTGTCGTTGGTGTGCCGGCCGAGCGTGGAGGAGATGGAGAAGCCCTTCTCCTTGACGGTGTCGAGCGCGATGCCGACCGCGTCGAGGGTGTCGACCTCCACCATCAGGTGGACGAGGCCCGGGTCGCCGTCGTGCGGGGCCGGGCAGATCGCGAGGCTGTGGTGCCGCTGGTTGACGCCCATGAAGCGGATGCGGACGGCGCCGCCGCCGACCTTCATCGCGCCGCGCGGCAGGAACCCGAGGACCTCGTTGTAGAACGTGACGGTCTCGGCGAAGTTCGGCGTCGGCAGGACGACGTGGCCCATGCCCATCGGGCCGGTGACGAACGTCTGCGCGAAGCCGGTGCGGACCGGGCTGTGGTCGAGCACCGGGCCGAAGAACACCTCGACGGGCGTGCCGCCCGGGTCGGTGAACGCGATGACCTCCTCGGCGTCGCGCTCCGCGGCCTCCTCGGCCGACAGCGCCGTCACGGCCGTCCCGGACTTCTCGACGGCCTCGCGGACGGCGGCCAGCGCGAACTGGTCGCGGACCTCCCAGCCCACGGCCAGCACCCGGTCGCTGTCGCCGGGCAGCACCTGCAGGCGCGACCGGCGCTCGTCCATGCGCAGGTACAGGCCCTCGGGATTCGGGCCGCTTCCCTCGGCGAATCCGAGCCCGTCGAGGGCGAACTCGCGCCAGCGGTCGATGTGGCGGGTCTGGACCTTGAGATAACCCAGCCCTCGGATCTGCGTCACTGTCCTCGATCCCTTCGGTGTCGCGGCCCGCGCGGACGGCGGTCCATGCTCAACCTGCCAAACCGGCGAGGCGGCGTGCCGGTGGCTTCCCGCTCAGTGAGAACCGCGCGCCGGTCCGGCCGGGCGGCGGATGTCATCATCCGGTGATGACAGCAACGAGACCGGTCGCGCTGGTGACCGGGGCGAGCCGGGGAATCGGCCGGCGGACGGCGCTCGCGCTGGCCGCCGCCGGGCACGACGTCGCGTTCACCGCGCGGACCGTCGCGGAGGGCGAGGGCCGGATCCCGCCGCGCCAGGGCACTGCTGCGGCGATCCCCGTCCCCGGCAGCCTGGAGCGGACGCGGGCGGAGATCGAGGCGCTCGGCGCGCGGGCCCTGCCCGTGCGCATGGACCTGCTCGACCGGGAGAGCGTCCGGGCCGCGGCGCGGACCGTGCTGGACGCGTGGGAACGGGTCGACGTCCTGGTCAACAACGCGGTGGCGCACATCCCGGGCACCCACGAGCGGTTCCTCGACCTGGACGTGGACGTGGCCGAGCAGGTCGCCGCCGGCAACTACCTGAACCAGATCGTCCTGCTCCAGGCCGTCCTCCCGGCGATGGTCGAGCAGGGCGGCGGGACGATCGTGAACCTGTGCTCCGGGTCGGCCACCAGCGACCCGCCGGCGCCACCCGGCGAGGGCGGCTGGGGCGTGGCGTACTCGGCGTCCAAGGCGGCGTTCGGGCGGCTCGCGGGCGCGGTCAACGCCGAGTACCGGGGGCGCGGGATTCGCGCGTTCAACCTCGACCCCGGCTTCGTGGTCACGGACGCGGGCGCCGCGCGCGGCGGGATCGACGCCCTCAAGGGCAAGGGCTTCGAGGCGACGCCGGAGGAGGCCCCGGGCGCGGCCATCGTCTGGCTGGTCACGCACCCGGAGGCCGAGAAGTTCCTGGGGCGGGTCATCTGGACGCCCAAGCTCGTCGCCGAACTCGGGCTCCTGGACTGACCCGATTGGAAGGCGTGCCGTGGTCGTGAAGGCGCTCCGACCACGGCACGCCGTCTAGGGGGGCGGGGGGATCTGGAGGACGGTCAGATCATCGAGCGCATCGGGCCCTGGGGCGGCTCGATGTCCAGGTCCGTCAGGGCCGACACGTGGTAGACGGAGCCCGGCACGTGGATCGCGTGGGCGAGGCCGACGTGCGCGTCCCGCCAGAAGCGCTGGATCGGGTTGTCGTTGCGCATCGCGTTGCCGCCCGAGCGGACGACGATCTCGTTCATCGCCTGGCAGGCCCGCCACGCGGCGCGCACCTGGGTGCGGCGGCCGGCGGCGCGCTCGGCGAACGTCGGGACGTGCCCGGCGGCGACCATGTCGTACATCCGCGAGCAGTTGTCGAGCAGCGCGGTCCGCGACGCCTTGATCTCCTCGGCGGCCTCGCTGATCGCGTACAGCACGTACGGGTCGTCCTTGATCTTGGTGCCGGTGATCTGGACGCGGTTGCGCTGGTAGGCGAGGTGGTGGTGCAGCGCGCCCTCGGCGATGCCGATCACCGCGGAGGTGATGCCGAGCGGGAACACGCAGGAGAACGGCATCAGGTAGGACGGATTGGTCAGCCCGGCCTCGCGCGGCGCGGACCCGTCGACGACCTTGGAGTACTCCAGCGTCCGGTAGGCCGGGACGAAGGCGTCCTTGACGATGATGTCCTTGCTGCCGGTGCCCTTCAGCCCGGCGACGTCCCACGAGTCCTCGACGATCTCGTAGTCGGAGCGGGGCAGGATCATGTGCAGCGACCGCGGCGGCTGCGCCATCTTGCCCTCGTCGTCGCCGAGCATCGCGCCGAGGAAGATCCAGTCGCAGTGGTCGGTGCCGGAGGAGAACTGCCAGCGGCCGTTGAAGACGTAGCCGCCGTCGACCGGGCGGGCGATGCCCATCGGCGCGTACGGGGAGGCGATCCAGGTGTCGGGGTCGGCGCCCCAGATCTCCTCGCGCACCTTCGGGTCGGCGTAGGCCATCTCCCACGGGTGGACGCCGACGATGCCGGCGATCCAGCCGGTGGAGCCGTCCAGGGACGCGATCCCCATCACCGTCTCGGCGAACTCGCGGGGGTGGACCTCCAGGCCGCCGTACTCCTTCGGCTGGAGCAGCCGGATCGCGCCGGCCTCCCGCAGGATCGACGCGGCCTTGTCGTCCAGCCGGCCGAGGGCCTCGTTGGCCGGCCCCAGCTCGCGGATCTGCTCCGCCCTCTCCATGATCGTGTCAAGCACGCGGTTCGCCATCGCCTGTCTCCCGTGATGTGTTTCAGCCGTCGTAGGTGATCTTCAGCCGGTCGGTGACCGGCCTCGCCTGACAGGCGAGGATGAGGCCGTCGGCGAGATCCTGCTCGTCGAGGACCGTGTTGGCGTCCAGGGTGACCTCGCCCTCCAGCCGGATGCAGGCGCAGGCCGAGCAGTTGCCCTCCCGGCAGGAGAACGGGGCGTCGACGCCGGCGCGCAGCAGCGCGTCGAGGAGGCGCTCCGACTTCGCCCAGGGGACGGTGCGGGTCTCCCCGTCCATCTCGACCTCGACCTCGCCGGCGTCCCCGGTGTCCTCCGGGGGGTCCTCGGGCTCCTCGAAGGGGTCGTTCTCCAGCGAGAAGAAGCGCTCGACGTGGACGCGGACGCCGAGGTCGGTGAACGTGCCGGTGACGAGGTCCATGAAGATCTCGGGCCCGCACACGAACGCCTGCCGCCCGGTGTAGGGCGCGGCCAGCGACCGCAGGACGGCCGGGGTCGGCAGCCCCTGCACCGACTCCAGCAGGTGGACGACCGTGAGCCGGTCGGGGTGCCGCTCGGTCAGTTCCCGCAGCTCCGCCGCGAAGATCACCGACTTCTCGTCCCGGTTCGCGTACAGCAGCACGACCTTGCCGGTCCCGCCGGCCAGGCACGACTTCAGGATCGACATCACCGGGGTGATGCCGCTGCCGCCCGCGACGAGCAGCAGGTCCTCGTCGAGCGACGCCGGGGTGAACGTCCCCGCCGGGCGCAGCACCTCCAGCACGTCGCCGGCGGTGACGTTGTCGCAGATCCAGTTGGACCCGAGACCGCCGGCGACCCGCTTGACCGTGACCTTCAGCCGGTCGTCGGTGAGCGGCGAGCTGCACAGCGAGTAGCAGCGCGCCGCCCAGCCGTCCTCGGCCGGGACCCGGACCGTGAGGAACTGCCCGGGGCGGTAGGCGAACCGGTCCCGGTCGCCCTCGGCGGGTTCGAGGACGAGCGAGTGCGCGTCGGCCGTCTCCCGGACGACCTCCACCACCCGCGCCTTCAGAGCCGTCATGACCGTTCCGGGGCCTTTCCGGCGGCGTGCCGCGCCGCGATGTAGCCGAACACGATGGACGGGCCGATCGTCGCGCCGGGGCCGGCGTACTCGTTGCCCATCACCGACGCCGACGAGTTGCCCGTCACGTACAGGCCCTCGATGACGGAGCCGTCCTCGCGCAGGACGCGGGCGTGCTCGTCCGACACGAGGCCGCCCTTGGTGCCGAGGTCGCCGACCTCCATCCGGAAGCCGTAGTAGGGGCCGCCCTCGATGACGTCCAGGTTCGGGTTCTTCAGGTTGGGGTCGCCGTAGTAGCGGTCGTAGGCGGAGTCGCCGCGGCCGAACTCGGGGTCCTTGCCCGCGCGGGCGTACCCGTTGAACTTCTGGACGGTGTCGGCCAGCGCGTCCGCCGGGACGCCGATCTTCCCGGCGAGCTCCTCCAGCGAGTCGGCCTTGAACGCGATGCCCTTGTCGTAGAACGCCTTCGGGATCGGCGCGCCCGGCAGGATCTGCGCGAACGGGTAGCGGGCGCGGGCCTTGGCGTCCATCACGAACCAGCAGGGGACGTGCCCGCCCTCGAGCTGGTCGTGCACGAAGTTGACGTAGGGGGCCGACTCGTTGGTGAACCGGCGGCCGTCCTGGCCGACGATCACCGACCGCGGGATGCACCGCTCCGACAGCAGCGGGATGACCGCGCCGGCCGGGTGCCGGACGGCCGGCATCCACCAGGCGTCGTCCATCAGGTCCAGGGCGCCGCCGACGCTCTCGCCGGCGCGGATGCCGTCGCCGGTGTTCTCGCGGGCGCCCATCGCGAAGTCCTCCTGGCCGCCCTTCGGGAGGTACTTGTCGCGCATCTCCTGGTTGTGGTCGAACCCGCCCGTCGCGAGCAGGACGCCCTTGCGGCCGCGGAGGCGGACCGTCTCACCGTCGCGGGTCGCGACGATGCCGGTGACGCGGCCGTCGTCGTCGGTGACCAGCTCGGTCATGGTGGTCTTCAGCCAGAGCGGGATCCCGGCGTCCTTCAGCGCCATCCGGAGCCGGGCGGCGAGGGCCCGGCCGCCGGTCGACATGTGCCGGCGGCGGACCATGTTGGACGAGACGCGCCACGCCGCGACCAGCGACGCGCGCCGGCCGGCCCAGGTGCGCTTGGCCATCGCGAGGTCGTGGTAGTCCTTCGCGGTGATCCACAGGCCGAGCGGGCCCTTCATGCTGTTCGGCCGCTGGTACTTCTCGTCCTCGCCGAGCTTGCGGGTGTCGAACGGCTTGGCCTCGATGGACCGGCCGAGCGGGCGGCCGCCCTCGTACTCGGGGTGGTAGTCGGCGTAGCCCTTCGTCCAGAAGAACTGCATCCACTTGCTCTTGCCGATGAGCTCCATCGCGGCGGGGCCGTTGTCGATGAAGGCGTCCAGACGCTCCCCGGGGACGCGGCCCTGCGTGAGCTCGTCCAGGTAGGCGCGGATCGACTCGCGGCTGTCGTTGTGCCCGCGTGCCTTCAGCGTCGGGTTGTTCGGGATCCAGATGCCGCCGCCGGAGACGGCGGTGGAGCCGCCGAACCGCTTGCCCTTCTCGACGATCAGCGCGGACATGCCGACGTCGTGCGCGGTGAGGGCGGCGGTCATCCCGCCGCCGCCGCTGCCGACGATGACGAGGTCGTACTCGTGGTCCCACTCCACGCCGTCGCTCATCCCTGCTCCTTGGTCGTCAGGAAGGCGAGGACGGCGCTCTCCCACGCGGCCTTCTGCTCGATCATCACCCAGTGCCCGCAGTTCGGGAAGATGTTCACCTGGACGTCGGGGATCGTCCGCATGGGGATGAGCGCCATGTCGACCGGGCTGACCCGGTCGTCCCGGCCCCACGTGATGAGGGTCTTGGCCTTGAGCTTGTGGAGCATCGCCCAGTAGGGCGGCTCGTCGGAGGCGGCCATCGCCTTGGCGCGGGCGGCCATCGCCTTCGACCCGTACATGCGGCGCGCGGCGGCGAGGGTCTCGGGGTCGGTGGCCTGCCGCCAGCGCTCCTCGATCATCTCCTCGGTGACGATCCGCGGGTTGTAGACCATCGAGTGCAGCCAGCGGACGAGGCGCTCGCGGCTCGGCTCGTCGGTGAACTCCATCAGCAGCTTGATGCCCTCGCCCGGCGACGGGCTGAAGACGTTCCGGCCGATGCCGCCGATCGTGACGAGGCGGCCGACGCGGTCGGGGTGCTCCAGCGCCACCTGGGCGCCGATGATGCCGCCCATGGAGTTGCCGATCACGTCGACCTGGGACAGGCCGAGGCCGTCCAGGAAGCGGATCACCGAACCGCCGGCGGCCATCATCGGGTGCTCGTCGGTCGGGTCGCTGACCCCGAACCCGGGGAACTCCAGGACCAGGCACCGGAAGTGCTCGGCGAACCGGGCGAGGTTGCCGCGGAAGTTGCGCCAGCCGGTCACGCCGGGACCGGACCCGTGCAGCATCAGCAGCGGCGGGCCGTCGCCGGCCTCGTGGTAGCGCAGGACGCCCTGGTCGGTGGCGAGCTCGCGCAACGTCGACTCGTAGGTCAGCTCCGCAGGCATGATCTCCCAGTCCTTCGACGGTGGCTTGACGTGAACGTAATTCTGGTCGGGGCAAGGTCACCCCGCGGATCCCGATCAGCGGGACGCGGGTCCCAGCGGGGCCGTCCGGGGGCGCCTCCGCGCGCGCTTCCACTCATCGGGATCGGTGCGCGCCGGCCGTCCGGGGCATGCCTACGGTCGGCCTCGACCGGCGCCGGGAACGGCACCGCTCCGACCCTGCTTATCGGACATTGCTGCTTATAGGGCATTGTTCACGGACATGTTGTTGTTGAACCTGGACGTCGACGACGAGGGACGCTGACGGGGACCGTCCCGCCCACCGAGCCCCGAGGGGAACAGATGCCTGCCGAGCCAGCGCTGACCGCAGAGAACGGCCGCACGCCCTCCGACGCCGCCGCGCCGGACCCGGCGGAGTTCCGGAAGGCCATGGCGGAGTTCGCGACCGGGGTCACCGTGATCACGGCCTGCGAGGGCGGCGAACCGGTCGGGTTCGCCTGCCAGTCGTTCGCGTCGGTGTCCCTGGAACCGCCGCTGATCCTGTTCTGCGCGGACAAGCGCGGCCGGTCCTGGCCGCGGATCCGCGCGGCGGAGCACTTCTGCGTCAACGTGCTCGGCGAGGAGCAGCGCGACCTGTGCGAGCGCTTCGGCTCCAGCCGGGGCGCCAAGTTCGAGGGGCTGGACTGGGGCGTGTCCGCGTGGGGTGCGCCCACGCTGCCAGACGTCCTGCTGGCCGTTCACGCCGTCGTCCACGACGTGCACGAGGCCGGCGACCACGAGGTGGTGATCGGGCGGGTGCTCCAGGTCGAGCGGCACGACGTCCGGGACGGCGCGTGGCGGCGGCCGATGGTGTTCTTCCGCAGCCGGTTCGGCGTCGGCGAGCCGGACGCGCCGATCGCCCCGGACCCCTGGGGCCTCGGCGACCGGTGGGGCTGGGGCTGAGCCCCGCCCCCGGCACCGCGGCGCCGGGCGCCGTCTCCGGGGCCGCTCACATCCAATCGCCGCGTCCGTCCACGGCGAGCAGCCGGTTCATCGTCTCCGGCGACCAGGTCGGCGCCTCGCCGGCGCGGCGGATCCCGCGCCGGCCGCGCGGGCGCTCGGCGCCGGGCGCCGAGCCGGGGAAGAGGATCTGGGCGGTCTCGCGGGCGGCGGTGACCACCAGCGGGGCGACGTTCTCCAGCGGCGTCCGGATGTCGCCGACCAGCGAGATGCCGGCGACCGGGCCCTCGGCGCTGCGGATCGCGGCGGCGACGCAGGCGATGCCGGGGAACGACTCGCCGCGCTCGAACGCCAGCCCGCGGCGCTGCCGGATGCGGTGCAGCTCCTGGTGCAGCGTGCCGAGCTCGCCGATCGTCCGGTTGGTGAACCGGGTGATCTCCGGGCCGAGCAGCGCGTCGACCTGCTCGGGCTCCAGCCAGGCCAGCATCGCCTTGCCGAGCGCGGTGCAGTGCGCCGGGGCGCGCCCGCCGACCCGCGACGGCACCGAGGTGGCGAGGCGCCCGCCGAGCTTGTCCAGGTAGAAGACCTCGGCGCCGTCCAGCACGGCCAGGTGCGCGACGAGCCCGGTGGTGACCTGCAGCTCGTGCAGCAGCGGCGCCGCCGCCTCGCGGATCTTGCCGTGCCCGCCGTCCTGCCCGCCGAGGCCGAGGGCGCGCTGGCCGAGGCCGTAGCCGAACGAGTGGTGCGCGAGCCAGCGCTGCCGGACGAGCTGGTCCAGGATGCGGTGCGCGGTCGAGCGCGGCAGCCGGGTGCGGCGCGCGACGTCCTCCAGGGTCAGCCGGGCGGTGGGCCCGTTGAACGCGTCCAGGATCAGCGTCATCCGCTCGATCATCGACGGCGGCGACTCCCGCCGCGCGCCGCTCAGCTCCGGACCCGTGAGGCCCTCCGCCGTCATGGCCTCCGGCGTCGCTGCCCCGCGAATCATCGCCTCGGTCATCGCACCTCCCAGAACATGACTGAAATGAATTCTTGTTACCTGGAATGTAGCAACCGCTTGTTGCCATGGGAAGACCCCCCATAAGACCAGGTCAGCGAAGTCCACCCTGCGGGATCCGCCGCCCGGGGCGCCGCGAACCCCGTGATAGAACGTTTTCCTGCCGAGGAGGGGAGCAACGATGCGTGTCGGTATCGTCACGCCGGTGGTGGCGCAGCCGCCGCCCGGCAACGCCGCATGGGAGCGGGACGCGGGAATCGAGGAGATCGCCCGGATCGCGGAGGCGGCCGACCGCCTCGGCTACCACCACGTCACCTGCAGCGAGCACGTCGCCGTCCCCGCCGAGGCGGCCGAGCAGCGCGGCGGCGTCTACTGGGACCCGCTCGCCACGTTCGGCTACCTCGCCGCCCGGACGTCCCGGATCCGGCTCGCCACGCAGGTCCTCGTGCTCGGCTACCACCACCCGCTCGCCATCGCCAAGCGGTACGGGACGCTCGACCGGGTCAGCGGCGGCCGGCTCGTGCTCGGGCTCGGCGTCGGCAGCCTGGAGGAGGAGTTCGACCTGCTCGGCGCGCCCTTCGCCGGGCGCGGCGCCCGCGCCGACGACGCGCTCGCCGCACTCCGGGCCGCCCTCGGGCGGCGCGTCCCCGAGTACCGCGGCCCGCACTACGCCTTCGAGGACCTGGTCGTAGAGCCGCACGCCGTCCAGGAGCGGCTCCCGCTGTGGATCGGCGGCCGGTCGGGGCGCTCCCTGCGCCGCGCGCTGACCGCCGACGGCTGGGTCCCGTTCGGGCTGCCGCTGAAGACGCTCGCCGAGATGCTCGCCGACGCCGACGTCCCGTCCGGGTTCGACGTGGTGCTCGCCCCGTCCCGCCCGCTGGACCCGCTGGGCGACCCGGAGGCCGCAGGGACCGCCCTGGCCCGGCTCCGCGAGGCGGGCGCGACCATCGCGGGCGTCAAGTTCGCGTCCTCGTCCGCCGAGCACTACTGCGAGCAGCTCGCCGCGCTGCGCGAGCTGTCCGGCGCCTACGGGCTGACCTTCGAGGAGAAGCTGTGACCGTCGAGGACCGCCTGGCCGCCCTGGAGGGTCGCCTGCGCGCGCTGGAGGACGAGCGGGAGATCACCCGGCTGATCCTGTCCTACGGCCCGCTCGTCGACAGCGGCTGCGCCGCCGAGGTCGCCGGCCTGTGGGAGGAGGACGGCGTCTACGACGTGGACGAGATCCTCATGCGCGGCGCGGACGAGATCGAGGCGATGGTCCGGTCCGGCAACCACCAGCGCTGGATCTCCGGCGGCTGCGCCCACGTCGTCGGCCCGCCGCACGTCACCGTGGACGGCGACGAGGCCACCGCCGTCGGCTACACCCTCATGATCGTCAACAAGGACGGCTTCGTGCTGCGCCGCGCGACCGCCAACCACTGGCGCCTGCGCCGCACCGACCGGGGCTGGCGCGCCGTCGACCGCACCAACCGCGTCCTGGACGGCCGCGAGGAGTCCCCCGACCTCCTCGCCTCGCACTTCCCGGGCGCCGTCCGCCACCGCTGACGCGTCAGTCCGGCTGCTCGCCCGCGAGTCGCGGCAGCATGGCGTGGCGGCCGTCATGGTGACCCATGACCACGACGTCCTCGAACACTGTGACAC